>JALSGI010000178.1 GCA_026982835.1 Planctomycetota bacterium
TGCTTGTCCAGGTAGATGCGGGCCATGGCCCAGGGGAAATCCTCCCAGCGCCGCGGGGCGCGCACTTCCAGCACCTGGCAGGGCACCCCGTCCACTTCCTCGTCCAGGAACCAGATCCGGCACTGCAACAGCTGCTGGCGGTGCTCCTCACACAAGCGAAGCAACTCCTGGAGCAGGTGCCGCAGCCCCACGTGCCGGATGGAGTGCCGATTCCCCTTCATGGCCAAGGTCCCTTCCGGGTCCAGTCGCACGGTGGCCACGTTGAGGATGCCCGCTCCGTGGGCGATGATCTTGTCGTCGTTGGCCCCTTGGACCCAGATGGCTTCCTGCCCTTTGAGCCCGGGCGGGGCCAGGTGTTTCAGATAGACGCTAAAGGGCTGGTGCCGCACTTTGAGCTGGATGACCTCTTGGGGGAGGAGCTTGCCCTCGAGGCGTTCCTGCTTGACGAACGTGGCCGTGTAGTCTTTGACACCTTCGAGCACCCGGCGTGCTTCGTCGGCCAGCTGCAAGGCCCGTTCCAGTGCCTGCTCCGGAGGGGTGGCCTGGGAGGACTGCACCACGGGGGGCGGAGCGGGTGCCGGATCGCTTTGTCCCGAAGAGGGAGAAAAGGCCCAAAAGGCCGCCAACCCCACCACCAGCCCGGCGGCCAGGCCCAAACACCACTTGTTCCACCGGCTCATAAGGCTGTCCTTGTGCCAAGGCAGGGGGAGGCCCCCTGGGAGCCGCACCCGGTTGGGGGAGAGTCCGCCTGTTCAAAACTCCCCAGTTTTTATAATCTTAGGGTATGAAGCGGGGGAAGCAAGGAGGGCAAGAAGCCCGTCTTGTGCAACTGCCCCAGTTTACTCGGGAAGGAGGCTCCCGGTTTCCCTGCCGGGAAAAAACCGGTCGGGGGACTTGCTGTGCCTGGGAGGCACACCTTATATTAGAGGACTTTCCAGGTTTCGTGATTTGGCAGGTGAAGCGATGAAAGTCCGTGCCAGCGTGAAGAAGATTTGCGACAGTTGCAAGATCGTCAAGCGGCGAGGCGTGGTGTACGTCATCTGCAAGAAGAACCCCCGCCACAAGCAGCGTCAGGGCTAGGGGGGTTGCCGTCCCTGCTTGGTTGTCTTAAACTCCTGGTTTTGCCCTGGTTTTTCCTGGGCACCCCCGGTGAAGCGACAAGGAGCCAGCCATGCCGCGTCTTCTGGGTGTGGACATTCCCAACGACAAACCCACCTGGGTTTCGCTGACCTACATCTATGGAGTGGGTCCCTACACGGCCCGCGAACTGTGCTTCAAGGCCAAGGTGGATCCGCAGCGTCGGGCCAAGGACCTCAACGAAGAGGAGCTGGCCCGGTTGGCCAGCCTGCTGGACAAGGACTACGTGGTCGAAGGGCAACTTCGCCGCCAGGTGGCTCAAAACATTGCCCGGCTGAAAGACATCGGCTGCTACCGGGGAATCCGGCACCGGCGGGGGCTGCCGGTGCGGGGCCAGCGCACGCGGACCAACGCCCGCACCCGAAAAGGTCCCCGCAAGACCGTGGCCGGGAAAAAGGGAGTGAAGGACCTGCGGCACTAGCCAGCGGTGCTGGTGGTGGGGAAGCGGTTGGCCGCGGGTTGTGCCCGCTTGGAAAAAACCCGATTGCGAGGAGGTCGTTTAGATGGCCAGAGTGCGAGGCAAGCGGAAGCCGCGCCGAACCGTCACGGCAGGCATTGCCTATATCAAAGCCACGTTCAACAACACGATCGTGACCATCACGGACCTGAAGGGGGAGGTGATCTGCTGGGCCAGCGCCGGCACCTGTGGGTTCAAGGGGAGTCGCAAGAGCACCCCCTTTGCCGGCCAGTGCGCCGCCCAGCAAGCGGCCGAAAAGGCGGCCCGCTTCGGAGTCAAGGAACTGGAAGTGAAAGTCAAAGGTCCCGGCTCGGGTCGGGAAAGCGCCATCACGGCCCTGGAAGCGGCCGGGATCACGATCAAGTCGATCGAAGACATCACCCCCCTGCCTCACAACGGCTGCCGTCCCCGGAAAAAACGCCGCGTGTAGCCTTTGCGGTGGCCGGAACAACATCACGAATGACATTCCCTCTTTCTTTGCGTTGGGAACCGCCATGGCACGATACACTGGACCGGTGTGCAAACTGTGTCGCCGAGAAGGCGTGAAGCTGTACCTCAAAGGCATCCGCTGCGATACGCCCAAATGCGCCCAGGAGCGGCGGAACATCCCCCCCGGTGTGCAATCGCAGATCAAGAAACGGGGCGGGAAGATGACCGACTACGCGATCCACCTCCGGGAGAAGCAGAAGGTGAAGCGTTTCTACGGGGTGCTGGAGCGGCAGTTCCGCCGGTATTTCCAGATGGCCGAACGTTTCCGGGGAAACACGGGAGAGCGGCTGATGCAACTGCTGGAAAGCCGACTGGATAACGTGGTGCACCGGTTGGGGTTCGCCTTGAGCCGCCGCCAGGCCCGGCAGATGATCACGCACGGCCACATTACGGTCAACGGTCGCCGGGTGACGATCCCCAGTTACCTGCTGCGGCCGGGAGACGTGGTGGGTGTGCGTCCCAAGCCCAAGAGCCTGGAGCGGGTGCAGGCCAACCTGGCCGAGGTTTCCCGCCCCGTTCCCAATTTCCTGACGCGGGTGGATGGGGATGCGCCCCAGGGACACTTCGGCCGCTTGCCCTCGCTGGAAGAGGTCTCCCTGCAACAGGTGCAACCGCAGTTGATCGTGGAAATTTGCTCCCGGTAGTTTGCCGGCCGTGGCCCGCAAGCTGCCTCGTCCCAGCAGACACGCGCTTTCGTGGCGTGTGGGTTGTGTTACTCCAAGGGAGGAAGTCCCATGCGGATTCGATGGCGTGGCTTGGAGCTTCCCAGTCAGGTGACCTGTGAACGAGAGACCTTGTCGCGGACCTACGGGAAGTTCATCGCCGAGCCGTTCGAGCGCGGTTTCGGCACCACCATCGGGAATGCCCTGCGGCGGATTCTGCTTTCCAGCATCGAGGGGACGGCCGTCACCCAGATCAGCATCCGTGGCGTGCAGCACGAGTTCCAGTCCCTGCCCGGCGTGGTGGAGGACGTGACCGACATTGTGCTGAACGTCAAGTCGCTGGTGTTGCGCAAGCACACCGACGGGACCAAGGTGATCCGTATCGAGAAAAACGCCCGTGGCCTGGTTACCGCGGCCGACATCGAAACCGACGACACGGTCGAGGTGATCAACAAGGATCACGTAATCGCCACCTTGACCGAGGACATCTCCTTCGAGGTGGAGATGGTGGTGGAAAACGGCCGCGGCTACGTACCCGCCTCCGAACACTCCTCCAACATCAGCGAAATCGGCATCATCCCCATCGATGCCGTGTTCACTCCCGTGGTGCGGGTCCGCTACGAGGTGGAGGACACCCGGGTGGGCCAGAAGACCAACTACGACCGCTTGATCCTGGAGATCTGGACCGACGGATCGGTCACCCCGGAATCGGCCCTGGTGGAGGCATCCAAGATCTTACGCAAGCACCTGAACCCCTTCGTGCAGTACACGGAGCTGGGCGAGTTTGTGCATTCGCAGCCGCGGGCGCTCTCGCCCAGCGGGCTGGACCCCGAGCTGGAGCAGAAGCTCAACATGACCCTGGCCGACCTGAAGCTCTCCTCCCGGGCCACCAATTGCCTGGAGGGGGAGAACATCACCACGGTGCGGGACCTGGTGCAACGCACCGCCGACCAGCTGCTGGAGCTGCGCAACTTCGGCGAAACCACCCTTCGGGAAGTGGAGTCGAAACTGGCCCAGCTGGGGCTGCACCTGGGTATGAAACTCCCCAGTGCGGCCGGGGTGTGAGCTGCAAAGACGCGTTTCCTTCTCCTCGAGAGTGCAGGAATTGCCAGCGATGCGCCATCGCCGACGCGGACGCAAGTTGGGGCGTTCTCCGAAGCATCTGCGGGCCATGTTGCGCAACATGGCATGCAGCTTGATCCTCACCGAGGACGACTACGAAGAGGGCGACCCGTTGAAACCCAAGGTGCCCGGGCGGATCGTCACCACACTGCCCAAGGCCAAAGAGGTACGCCGCCTGGTGGAACGGTGTGTGCGGATGGCTTGTCGGGCTTTGGAGATCGAGGAACAAGCCCAAGCCCACGCCACCCAAGCCCAGCGCGGAACCGAGGCCTGGCAGTCCTGGCGCCAAGGGGACGGCTGGCAGAAGTGGAACCAGGCCATTGCCCCGGCCGTGGCGCTGCGGCGGCGGATCGTCGCCTTGCTGGGCAGCAACCACCAGGCGAAGCGGGCCGTGCAAGTGCTCATGGAAGAGATCGCTCCCCGGTTCCTGGACCGCCCCGGCGGCTATACGCGGATCGTACGGCTGGCCCGACCGCGGCTGGGCGATGCCGGCACGCGGGCCATTCTGGAGTTTGTGGGCACCCGGGACCGCCAGGCCCGCGAGGTGGTCGCTCCCGCCTTCGATACCGAGCCGGAGCCGGCCGACACCGAACGCCAGGAAACCGAGCCGGAGCCGGCCCAGGTCGGATCCGCTTCCGCTCCGACGCAGGAGACGGAACAGGCGTCCGAGGAGGAAAAAACTTCCCAAGAGTAAGGCTCATGGAAAAACCACTTTCCCGCCGGGGTTGGCTCCTCCGGCGGTTTTTTTTCGCTCGCGGCTGGGGTATAACCAGGCGCGTCGATCCGCATCTCTTGTGCCCTGTTTTCTCCTCTTCCCCGGCAGCCGAAAGGGTCAGGCCACGATGGAAACCAAAAGCCGATCCTGGTG
>JALSGI010000179.1 GCA_026982835.1 Planctomycetota bacterium
GATGTCCTTGCCTCGCACGACGGTGGTGAGGGTTTTCACCCGTTCGTAGTCGATGCGGGCCTTGTGCAAGTTGGCATAGGCCGTTACAAGCTGCGCCCGGTACTGGCCCATCGGGCGGCCGTGGAACCGCCGGTCCAGCTCGGCCACGGGCACTCCCTGGCGGATGGCCTGGATCAGCTCCTGCGTGTTGCGGTTGATGGTTTCGGCCCACTCGTGGTTTACGCGGGCGATCTGGGCCGCCAGGCGGTTGTGCACATAGGCCAGCTTGGCTTCGCCCACCTGGGGGCTGTCGATGATGGCCAGCACTTGCCCGGCCTTGACGTCCTGGCCGAAATGGACCTCCACGCGAAAGACGCGGCCTTCCACGAGCGGATGCACATGGGCCAGGCGGTCTTCGTTCAGTGTGATCTTGCCCGTAACCCACACCTGCTCCTGGAGCGTGCGGCGGCGGAGCTTTTCGGCCTGCACTCCGGCGGCAGCCAGCTTGGTTTGCGGCACGGTGATGTGGGTGAGGGTATCAAACGTGGGTTGGGCTTGCGGCTGGTCCCGCTTTGCCTGGGACGGCGGCGCCTGCGGGCCAAACCACCAGCGCCCCAGCAACACACCGGCGACCAGCAAGGCCGCCCCCCATGCGGCGAAGAGTCCCCCCTGGCGCGGCCGCCACCAAGGCGACCGGGGACCGACCGGGCGGTCCATGACTCCTCTCCCTTCGAGACGGTGGGCCTGTGAATGGTTCGACAAAAAACTGGGAGAGCCGAAAGCGGCTCTCGGGCGGGAGGCGTTTTTCTGAAAAAACGCCGTTCCCCAGTATAAACCCGCCACCAGGCCTTTGGCCAGAACGAAGGACGCCCAACCAGGAAGCGGCAATTGCCGCGGTGGCTTGCCTGTATATCGAAAACCCCGCCCGGTCCCCCGGCGCCTATCGCCAGCGGCCGCGGTTGCATTTAGACTTGGACTAGTTGGTTTATTGGGCCATTTCCGGGCCAGGGGTGCACGGCGACTCCCGGCCCTTGGCAGTTGCATGTGCTTGGTGAGCATTGAGCAGCACGGCAAGAGAACCGGCTCCCTTCCCCCGTCGCGTGGCGGTGCTGGGTTCCACCGGCAGCATCGGGCAAAACGCCCTGGAGGTGATCGCAGCCTCCGAGGGCCGGTTGCGTTGCGTGGCCTTAAGCGCCCACCGTCGCACCGAGCTGTTGCTGGAGCAGGCCCGGCGGTTTCGGCCTCCCGTGGTGGTGCTCACCGATGCGGAAAAGGCCACTTCCGCCTGGCGGGACCAGCTGCCCGCGGGGACGGAGCTGTTGCTTGGCCCTTCGGCGGTGGCCCAAGTGGTACGCGACCCGCAGGTGGACGTGGTGCTGGCGGCGGTGGTGGGAGCCGCAGGGCTGCTTGGCACCTGGGAGGCCGTGCAAGCGGGCAAAACCGTGGCTCTGGCCAACAAGGAAAGCCTGGTCGCCGCCGGAGAGCTGATAACCCGGGCCGCCCGGCAAAGCGGCGCCTGCGTGCTGCCGGTGGACAGCGAACACAGCGGGCTGTTTCAGGCGATGCAGGCCGGCCGCCGGGAGGAGGTTCAGCGATTGATCCTCACGGCCAGCGGCGGGCCGTTTCTGCACACGCCGCTGGAGGAGCTGCCCCGGGTGAGCGTGCAACAGGCCCTGCAACATCCCACCTGGCAGATGGGGCGCAAGATCACCGTCGATTCGGCCACCATGATGAACAAGGCCCTGGAGGTGGTCGAGGCCCGCTGGCTGTTCGATCTGGAACCCGAGCGGATCGAAGTGTTGATCCACCCGCAGTCGATGATCCACGCCCTGGTGGAGTTTGTGGACGGCTCGGTGCTGGCCCAGGTTTCCCCGCCCGATATGAAGCTGCCCATCCAGTACGCGCTGTACTATCCGCACCGGGTGTGGGGAGTGGCCGCCCGGGTGGACTGGGCGCGGCACTGGCACTGGGAACTGCGTCCCCCCGACCCGCGGCGCTTTCCCGCCCTGGAGCTGGGCCACCAGGTGGCTGCCCGGGGAGGCACGGCCGGGGCGGTACTCAACGCGGCCAACGAAGTGGCCGTGGAGCGGTTCTTGCAGGGGGAGATTCGTTTCACCGATATTGTTCCCTTGTGTCGGGCTGTGTTAGAAAGCCATGCTTTCGAGTCCCAAATCGACCTGCAAACCATACTGCGCCTGGACCGCTGGGCGCGGGAGGAGGCACGCCGGTGGAAAGCGTAATCCTGGTGGCTGGACTGCTGGATCCGCAAAGCTGGCTCAACGCCCTGTGGGTGGCCGTGGGGCTGGGGGTGGTGATCTTCATTCACGAGCTGGGGCACTTCCTGGCGGCCAAGCTCTGCGGGGTGCAGGTGGAAAAGTTCATGATCGGCTTCGATATCGGCGGCTGGAAACTCTCCTGGCGCTGGGGCGAAACCGAGTACGGCATCGGTATCCTCCCCTTGGGCGGTTACGTGAAGATGCTGGGCCAGGAGGACAACCCTTACCGCATCCGCGAAGAGATGGAGCGGGCTCGGCTCCAGCAGGAACAACCAGCAGGCCCGGCGAAAGAGCAAACCGCTTCTGCTTCACCACGGCCCAACCCAGACACCTCCCCGGCCCTGGACCCCCGGAGTTTCCTGGCCAAGTCGGTACCGGCGCGGATGCTGATCATCTCCGCCGGGGTAATGATGAACGTGCTGCTGGCCTTTGTGCTCTCCACCTGGGCGTTCAACCTGGGCGTGCCTTATCCGCCGGCGGTGGTGGGCCAGCCGGTGCCCGGCGGAGCCGCCTGGGAAGCCGACCTGCGTCCGGGAGATGAAATCCTCCGCGTCAACGAGGTGGAAAACCCCCAGTTCCGCGACTTGCAGCACGCTGTGGCCTTCGGCGACCCGGAACAGGGCGTCAAGCTGGTCATCCGCCGCCCAGGACTTCCAGAACCGTTCACCGTCACGATCAAGCCCAAGCGGGTGCCGGGAGCTCCGATTCCGTTGCTGGGGCTCACTTCGGCCTCCGACCTGGTGCTGGCCGACACGCCGGTGGTTCCCGGCACGCCGGCGGCCGACGCCGCCCCCGGGTTCGCCCCGGGGGATCGCCTGGTGGCAATCAACGACCAAGAGGTGAAAAACTACGCCGACCTGCAAGCGGCCCTGGTGCGGCACACCGATGAAACGATCCGCGTGGAGGTGGAGCGCCCCGGCACGCGCGGCCAGGCCCCCCAGCGGCTCACCGTGCGCGTGGCTCCCAATCGCATGCGGCGCGTGGGGCTGGTGATGGCTCTGGGCGAGATCGTCGCGGTGCGGAAAAACTCCCCGGCGGCGCGGGCTAGGGCCCAGGGAATGCCGGCAGATTTTCCCGTGGGACTGCAACCGGGCGATCTGATCCTGGAGATTCGCAACCAGGAGGAGCAGCGCGTGCTGGAGCTGGACCCGGTAACACTCCCGGAGCAACTACGCCGCCTGGCCGGAAAGCCGGTCACCGTGGTGGTGCGCCGCCAGGGGAACCAGGAGTTGGTGTTTCCCAACGTGGTGCTGGAACCGCCGGGGTGGGTGGACTTGAGCCCTTCGCTGGGTTCCCCGCTGGGGGCGCCGGGGCTGGGTATCTGCTATCGGGTGGTGAATCGGATCGTGGGCGTAGTGCCCGGTTCCCCGGCGGCCAGAAACGGCGGCTTTGTTCCCGGCAAGGACGAAATCACCCAGGCCCGCATCCTCCAGCCGGAGATGTCCGAAGCCCAGCAGAAAAACCCCTGGCTCCCCCCGCCGGAGGTGACCATCCCGCTGGGCAAGGAAAATCCCAACTGGCCCCAGGTCTTCCTGGCCATGCAAGAGAGCCTGCCCGGGGCGAAGCTCGTGCTGGAGGTGCAAGGCCGGGAGGAGCCGGTGGAACTGGAGATCGAGGAGTCGGCCCAGTGGTACTACTTCCAGCGGGGATTCATCTTCCGCCCGCTGCAATACGTGCGGCAGGCCACAAGCTTCGGCGAAAGTCTCCGCCTGGGTGCCCAAGAAACCTGGCAGCAGCTTACCGTGGTGATCCGCTTCTTGCAGAACATCCGCCGCCTGGGCGGTCAGATCGGCGGGCCGATTACCATCTTCCGCCAGGCGGCCGTGCACGTGGAGCGGGGGTTCGTCGATTTCATCCTTTTTCTGGCTCTGCTCAGTGCCAACCTGGCCGTGCTCAACTCGTTGCCCATCCCCGTGCTGGACGGCGGCCATTTCGTCTTTCTGCTCTACGAAGGCATCCGCGGCAAGCCGGTCAGCGAACGAGTGTATATTGCCATCACGCTGTTGGGCTTTTTCTTCATCGTGGGCCTGATCCTGTTGGTCACGGTGATGGACATTTCCCGGTTGTTCCAGTAGCCCGGGATGCGTGCCGGCAAGAGTCCGCCCGCGGTTCCTCCTTCTGGCATCCCTTCGGAATGCTCAAGGACAAGGAAAAACGCTGCCTTCCAAGGGTCTGACGACCCCCGGCTACCAGTGTGCGACGCCTGCGGCGTCGATCTTCCGGTTGCCAGCAGGTTAAACACGTACGGAGCGTTAGCTCCCGGAGGCGGCCGGGCCGCAGCCACTAGGTGCTGCGTACGTGTTTAGCGTGCCAGCACAAAATGGAGCATTTCCAGAGCAAAAGAGTAGATTTTTGTCCGGCGAGCCCCGGACTTCAGTCCGGGGAGAGCCGAAGAAACGCATTCGGTTGTTTTTCTCCGCCAGCTGAAGCTGGCGGCTCGCCGGTTTGGTG
>JALSGI010000180.1 GCA_026982835.1 Planctomycetota bacterium
CGGGCCGTCTCGTAGAGGGCGTTTTGGCGGAGGCGGTTTTCGCGGGCGCGGATCTCCGCCTCGGTGAAGCCGCTGCGGCGCAGCTCCAGCACCGCACGGTCCAGTTCGCGCTGGCTCTGGCGGTGGAGCAGCTCCTGGGGCAGATCCCAGTCGGCGTCTTTGAGCAGGGCCTCGGTCAGCTCCTGCCGCAGCTGGCGGCGCTGTTCGTACTCGAAGCGGTTGGCCAGGTGGCTGCGGATTTCCTCGCGCAGTTCTTCTTCGGTTTCCACCCCTTCGCCAAAGCGGTCGGCCAGCAGTTGCGGGGTCAGCTCCGGCCGCTGGGAGCGAAGCACATCCTGCACCTCGAAGACGGCCTTGATCTGCTGGCCCCGGTACTTGGCCGCCGGAGCTTCCTGGGAGATCGTCAGCGTGGTTTCCCGCCGGTCCCCCGGACGCACCCCTTCCATTAGCTTGTCGAAACCTTCCAAGGTCGCATCCCCGAAGGTGAGCACCGGCAGCACCTGCACGGTCTCCTCTTCCAGCTTGGCGATCTGCCGCTGGTCGTCGTAGAAGGTAATGTCCACGGTCACGTAGTCGCCGGCCGAGGCGGGCTGTTGGGTAGGCACCAGCGTGCTTTCCTCCTGCAGGAGCAGGTCGAGCATCCGCTCCACGTCCTCGTCGGTCACTTCCCGCACCGTCCGCCGCAGCTTCAGCCTTTTCCAAGAGGGTAGCTGGAACTCGGGGCGCACCTCCAGGTCGAACTCGAAGGTCAGATCGCCTTCCTCGGGCAGCTCCACGGCCTCGGGATCGAAGTCCGGCTCGCTGATCGGAACCAGCTTTTCCCGTTCAATGGCCTGCTCGATGGCGTCGAGCAGCAACTGGGCCTTGGCCTGCTGGCGGATCTCCTTGCGGAACCGGGAGGCCACCAGCTTCCGCGGCGCCCGGCCCGGGCGAAAACCCGGCACGTCGGCCTTGGGGATCAGCTCGTCGATCACCTGGTCTATGTACCGCTGGATGTCTTCCTGGGGGACGGTGACCATCAGGTGGCGGCGGCACGCCTCGGGTTTTTCGACCTGGACTTGCAACTGAAGCTGCTTTTCCTGGTCGGGGGCGTCCTGGGCCAGCAGTTCCGAGTCGGGATTCTGGGAGGTCATTTCCTTCACCTGATAAAAAACAAGCCCCGGCTCTCGGGGGACTTCGGGAGCAGCTCCCTTGATCTGCAACCGCTTGAAAAACAAGCACCGGACGGCAACAAAAAAGAGCGGGTGAAGGGACTCGAACCCTCGACAACAACGTTGGCAACGTTGTGCTCTACCAACTGAGCTACACCCGCTTCTGCCACAGACCTTGATTCGGCTTTTCGGCCTAAATTATAGCGCCCCCTTCCGGCTATGCAAGGGGAGCTTTCGCCAGGCCGAGGAGCCGTTTCAGCCACCGGAAAGCTCCCGCAACACCCTGCGGATCTGGTCGTGATCGGGCATTTGGGCCTGGTGGCGAGGGCGGTGGGCCCAGCGGAGCGTTCCTTGGGTATCCACGACGAAGGTGCCGGGCATTTGCCGCAGATTGCCCTGAGGGCGGCCCAACCCGCCGCGGAACACGGCCTTCAGCCCCGCCCACCACACGGCTGGCCCGGCGATCTGCCACCAGGAACCCGCCCCCAGGCCAAAGGCCCGATACCCCTTCAGCTCCGGGTCGGCCAGCAGGTCAAAGGGGAGCTCCATCCTCTGGTGGAATCGGGCCGTGGGTTCGGCCTCGGCCGGGGAGACCACCACCACCTCCCCGCCGCTTTCCGCAAACAGCCGATACTCCTGCCGCACGCGGACCACGTGCTGGCGGCAAAACGGTCAGCCCAGGTGCCGCACAAAGAAAAACACCGCCGGCTGCCGCTGCCAGTAGCGGGAAATCGCAACCCGCTGGCCACGCGGATCGACCAGCTCCAGCTCCGGGACCCGTTGGCCGAGTTCCAGGCTCATGGGCATGCTCCGGTTGCGAGGGAGAAGACCCCCTAGGTGACTTCACTTCCATGAGAAAGTATATCCTCTCTTTCTGCAACAGTTTGCGACTTGCACCATGCGGCCTACGCAAGGTGCTTCCGCACCAGGGCGAGAATAAGAGTTTATCCGAAAAATACTCCAGCCTCACGATTGCGGAACGTCATTGGATTTTTCGGATAGGCACTAAGCACCAGTTCTTGCAACCGGTGAGCCACCGACTTCAGGCGGCGGAGAGCCCAAGAGCCCCCCGCGTAAGCGGGGAAGACCAAGCGGACAGCAACCAACGGCAAATACTACACGGCTCTCCGCGGGCCTAGGGCCTAAGCCCGCGGAGAGCCGAACAACCGGATTACGTCTTACCTCCGCCAGCTAAAGCCCGGTACGTGTTTAGCGTGCTATTAAAATGTAATGATAATTGTGTTTGTGTTGGAGGAACCCACTTGTGAGTAAACGCCCAACATAACCAGCACTTTTTCCACTCCAGCGGCTCGGCAGGAGCCCCGCCCTCCCCGTCGCACCAGTCGAGGCTTGTTCTTGCATCGGAGCGGAAGCACCATATCTGGCGTCGCTTTGCTAGCTGGCAAAACACGTACGCAGCGTAAGCTGAGGGAGCGGAAAGCCCCCAACTACGACAAAGCTCGAAACGCCTTCGGGACCGCTGGGGTTTGGAAAGGCCCTGGGCTATACTCTCCCCCAGGAAGGAATTGCCGGATATCTCCGGCGATCTGGGTTTTGTGGTCCTCTTCCGGGAGAAGTGCTCATGCCTTACGTTCCCCCTCTGCAAGACGATCAAGCCTCGGAGGCGGCTCGGGAGCTGTTCCAGGCCATCCAGAACAGCCTGGGCGCGGTGCCGAACATCTTCCGCACCATGGCCCACCAGCCCGCGGTGCTCGACGCCACGCTGAAGATGAACGCCGCGATAGGGCACGATCTGCCCGAGTCCCTCCGGGAGCTGGCCTATTTGAAAGCCTCGATGGTGAACCAGTGCCATTACTGAGTGCACTATCACAAGCTCCTCGGTCAGAGGGCTGGTTTGACCCTCCAACAGATCGAAGCACTGGAACAGGGAGAGGAAGGCCCCTTCGACGAGCTTCCGCGGCTGGTGATCCGCTACGCCGAACAACTGACCCGCACCACGCACCCGGAGCCGGAAGTGGCCCAGGCCTTGTCCCAGCGGCTCTCCCCGGCCCAGATGGTCGTCCTGGCCGCCACCGTGGCCCTGGCCAACTTCACCAACCGCTTCAATCACGGCCTGGACGTGCAACTGCCGTAGGTTCCTCCGCCCCGGAGAACTCTTCCCAATGCCCTCAGGTCCGTGACTGCAGTTTGCGCACCGGGGAGAGCCCCTTCGGCAGGGGCCTGTTGCAAAGCTGAGAAAAACGCAAAACAAAACCGCGGGCAAGGGGGCCCGCGGGGAAGGTGCTTCGCTGGAGTGGCAGCAGGGGCGGTTTCCGGCTCTTGCCGGCTAGGGCGTGGTCTGGGCCACGCGCTGCCGGGCCGGACGCCACTGGAATTCCTGGGCCGCCGGAACGGTCTTGTTCACCGGCTGAAGCACCGGCTGCACCTGCGCGCCGCTGGCCACAGCCCGATGAATCCGTACCGCACCGGCCCGGGCCGTGCGATCATCCGGCACAATCAGCCGTGGGGCGGGAGTGCCAGAGGCGGAGCTGTTGTCCGGGATCGGCTGCAGCTTGGGTTTCTGCTCTGCCGGCCCCGACGGTTGTTTTGTGTCCATCGGCCGGCGGTAGGTTTCTTGCTGGCTCCCTTGTGGGGAGGGCTGCTGGGGTTGCTGGTAAGTGGGCGTGGGCGAGGGGCTTTGCGTCCGGGGCAGCGAAGGTTGTTCCGGGCTGGTGGTCGAGGGGAGCGTGCCTGTGCAACAATCGCTCGTCGTCGTGGGGCAACAAGCCGGGGGGTAGTACGTGGTGGTGGGGCAGCAAAGGCTGCCGAGTACCGGACGGTAGGTAATCACCGGCCGGTAACGCACCTGCTGCACGTAAGTGACCACCGGCCGCATCACCGTAGTGGCGCAACCGGTGCAAGGGTCGGTCGTCACCACCGGCTGGTAGGTGGTCATCGGCACCTGCACCACTTCGGCCCGATAGCTGGTCTGCTGCACGTACTGCACGGCACAGGGTGAGCAACTGGTGGTGGCCACCGGCGCGTAGTACGCCGTGCGGCGAAATAGCCCCAGCCGCGGAAACAGCGGGCGGCTGAAAAGCGGCCGGTAGTAGGTGGTCGCAGGCGCAGCACACGGATCGCACGGGTTGGCGTGATGTCCAAAAAGCCAATCCAAAATGGCATAGCTGGGCTGCGGCGTGGCCAGCTGCAAGGCCAGCACGCCCAACAACACAACGGTACTCAATCCAGCGCGTCGCATGATCTCCTCCGGTGGCACCTTCGTGCACGAACCCAAGGTCAAAAACGGGTCTTCCGCACAAGTGTAGGTTACATTTGCGAGGGTTGTTCCGCTTTGGGAGCGAAAAACTCCTCCTCTTGTTCCTTTAGACGCTGCGGCGCGGGGGTTGTCAACGATCCACTTGAACGAATCGCCCGGTTTTCAAGAGATTCCGGCTGCAGCAACGCTAGCACCTGGGCGAAGTTTTCCGGTCCGGGGGATTGGGTGTACGTGTTTCGCGTGCCAGCACAAGACGAAGCGCCCCCAGAGCAAAAGAGTTGATTTTTGTCCGGCGAGCCGCGTGCGTCAGCACGCGGTTGCTACGGTTTGTGGTCGTT
>JALSGI010000181.1 GCA_026982835.1 Planctomycetota bacterium
TGAGTCTTGGGTCTTGGGTCTTGCGGTGGTGCTGCCGCACCGGGGTGAGAATAAACGTCAACTTGCACAACCAAGAGCCCCCCGCGTTAGCGGGGGGAGAGATAGTATCGGCTTGCGGCTTGCGACATGCGTCTTGCGCCGGAGCTTCCGCACCGGAGGTCATGAGTCTTGGGTCTTGGGTCTTGCGGTGGTGCTGCCGCACTAGTGCGAGAAAAAGCGTCGATTCTTGCAATCGGCGAGCCGCGCACCTTCAGCCAGCGGAGAAAAATAACGCAACGCGCTTATTCGGCTCTCCCCCGGCTAAAGCCGGGGGCTCGCCAAAGCGGGAAAAAACGCCGACTCACACACTAATCGGCCAGCCGCCGGCTTCAGCTGGCGTCAAGTTGCCGGGCCAGAGGGCTTTCCGGCACCAGTCCTGCGGCCGTGGCTCCCGCGGCGGCCAGGGCGGCCACCACCAGGGCATTGCTGATCTGCCCCTGGGCCAGCAGCTGCGGGAGTTGTTCCACGGGGACGGTTTGCACTTCCAGGAGCTCGAACGGATCGGGGCGCATCTGCCCCTGCGGCTTGGCTCCGGTGACCAGTACCGTGTAGCAGCGGTTGTTCATGAAGGCGGGATTGGGCAGCACATGGCCCAGCAGCCGGGCCTGGCCGCCGCAGTAGCCGGTCTCTTCTTCCAGCTCGCGCAGGGCGGCCTGCACGGGGTCTTCGCCCGGGTCGATCATCCCGCCGGGCACTTCCAGCGTCACCTGCTCCACCCCGTGGCGAAACTGCTGCACCAGCACCAACCGGCCGCTGGTGGTCAAGGCCACCACGTTGACCCAATCGGGGGCTTCCAGCACCACGAACTGGCCTTCCTGCCCGCGGGATTGCAGCCGGTAGCGATCCCAACGGACACGAAAGATGCGGCAGTCCTCTCCCGGGCGGGAGTCGAGGCGTTGCCAGTGCTGTTGGGGCATGGGCGTTTTCCGCACCTGTGGCGGCTGGGGAAGCGTTGCGTTGGCCGGGGGAAAGTGCTTTATTCTCTTGCCGAGAGCGTATCGGAACCTCTCCCCGGCGAATAGCCCCTGCCGGCAGGGGGACCAGAGGGCCGGTTCCAACCCCGGGGTGTGCCATGAGCCAGAAGGAAGTGCTGGTGGGAACCTGCGGCTGGGGCATGGCCCAGCGGAAATACTATGCCACCTTCCCCCTGATCGAATTGCAGCAGACGTTCTACCGCCTGGTGCGGGTGGAAACTGCCCGGCGCTGGCGGCAGCAGGCCCCTGCGGGGTTTTGCTTCACGCTGAAGGCATTCCAGGGGATCACCCATCCGGGAAGCAGCCCCACTTACCGCCGCAGCAACCTTTCGGCCCAGCAACGCCGACAGGCCGGTGGGTTTCGGGACACGCCGCTGGTGCGGCAGGGATGGGAGCACACCTGCCGGTTGGCCCAGGCGCTGGAAGCGGCCGTGGTGTTGCTTCAGTGCCCGGGGAGCTTTCGCCCCACCGAGGAGAACCTCCAGCGGCTGCACGCCTTTTTGCGTTGGGCTCCCCGCCGGGAATTCTTGCTGGCCTGGGAGCCGCGCGGGCCGGAGTGGACCGATGAGCTGGTGGCCCAAGTATGCCGGGAGCACGGGTTGATCCACGCCACGGACCCTTTTGCCCGCCAGGCGGTGAGTGGCCGGGTGCAGTATTTTCGCCTGCACGGCATCGGCGGATTTCGCTATCGTTACACCGAGCAGGACCTGCAGCGCCTGGCAGCATGGTGCCGTCGCGGGCGCACCTGGTGCTTGTTCAACAACGCCAGCATGAGCGAGGATGCTCAGCGGTTCTTAAAGCGGTGGAGCCGGGGAGAATGAAAACCGGCAGGATTTTGACAACGGATGCTGGCAAAGCCTGCCGGCCAGGACGGCTGCCGGCACGGAAGGCGAAACTCCGCCCGGGAATTGCCGGTACTTTTCTTCAGAAGAAGGGTTGTTTAGAAAAGGGTGTGCTTTGTTCTTGTACTCTTGTCATCTCGCTTGCAACTCTTCAGAAAGGATGTGCAATGGCCTGGAAGTGCTCGGTTCCGGTGGGGCTGTTGGTCTGTGGGCTGGTTGTGGCTTCGCAAGCCCCGGGGGAAGAGCCTCCCAACTTCAACCAGCACGTGGCCCCGATCATCTACCGGCACTGTGCCTCGTGCCACCGTCCCGGACAGGTGGCCCCCTTTTCGTTGCTCACCTACCAGGATGTGCGGCGGCGGAGCCTGACCATCCAGGCGGTGCTCCACAGCGGGTACATGCCCCCCTGGAAACCGGTGGACGACCAGGGGATGTTTGCCAACTCGCGCAAACTCGCCTCGCAAGAGAAAGCCACGCTGCTGCGGTGGATCCAGGCCGGCTGCCCCCAAGGACCGGCAGACCAAAAACCCCCGCAGCCGAAGTTCCCGGACAAGTGGTACCTGGGCAAGCCGGACTTGGTGGTGAAAATGCCTCAGCCCTACCGCGTGCCGGCCTCGGGCCCGGACATTTATCGTTCGTTTGTGATCCCGCTGGACTTGCCGGAGGACAAGTGGGTACGGGCCGTGGAGCTGCGTCCCAGCAGCCGCCAGGTGGTGCATCATGCACTGTTTTTTTACGACACCACCGGCCAGGCCCGCCGGCGCGACGGCCGCGACGGTCAGCCGGGCGTGCCCGGCATGGACGTGCCCATCTCCGGCACCCTGGGCGGATACGTGCCGGGGACGATCCCCTACGAGCTGCCCCCGGGACTGGCCATGCCGCTGCCCAAGGGGGCCGATCTGATCATCCAGACGCACTTTCATCCCACGGGCAAGGAAGAAGTGGAGCAATCGGAGCTGGCCCTGTACTTTGCCGACCGCCCGCCGCAGCGGACGCTCGTGCCGTTCCAGGTGCCGCGGATGTTCGGCCGCTTTGCCAAGATCGACATTCCGCCGGGGGAGAAGAACTACGTGGTGCGCGGTAAGCTCACCCTGCCCACGGACGTAGAGCTGATCTCCATCGGCGGCCACGCGCACTACGTGTGCGTGAAGATGCAGATGACGGCCACGCTGCCGGACGGAACCAAGAAGACCCTGCTGCGGATCGACGACTGGGACCTCAACTGGCAGGATCGCTACTACTACCGCAAGCCGCTGTTTCTGCCCGAGGGGACCGTGCTGGAAACGGTGCTGGTCTATGACAACTCCGCGGACAATCCCCGTAACCCCTTCGATCCCCCGCGGCGGATTCGCTGGGGGCTGGAATCCTTCGACGAGATGGGCAGCATCACCGTGCTGGCCGTGCCGGCCCGGGAAAAAGACCTGCCCAAGCTGGTCGCCGGTGTGTATCGCCACCTGGACCTGGGCTACGTGCCTCGACTCAACGCCCAACAGCGGCGCGAGTTTCGCCGCTGGATGGCCCACTTTGCCCCCGAGCGGGGCCAGCGGATCGCCGCTCGGCTGTTCCTCCGCCTGGATCGGAACAAGGACGGAGTGTTGCAGGCCGAGGAGCTTCCCGAGCAGGCGCGCCAGCGTATCCTGCTCCGCTGGGACTTTAACGAGAACGGCCAGCTAGACCCGGAAGAAATCCGCGCGCTGTGGAAGGCCGTTTCCAAGCCGCCCAAGTCCTCCTGAAGCCGCCCTGGGTAGGAGTTCCCTCGCCGAGGAGTATCCGTCATGCGTCCATGCCCAACGATCACGCCGAGGGAGAGGCGCGTTTTCCCAGGGAAAACGCTCCGCTGGACAGCCGCCGCCGTGTTGCTGGTGGCACTTCCGGTGGCCCGGGCCGAAAAGCCCTGGGAGACCCTGGTGGACCTGGAGGGCAAGACCCATCGCCCCTGGCGCACCCCCGGCACCAAGGCCGTGGTGCTGGTGTTCACCAACGTGGATTGTCCCATTGCCAACTACTACCAGCCCCAGCTGCGGCAACTGCAACAAAAGTACGCTCCCCGGGGCGTGCGGTTCTTCCAGGTACACAGCGATCCGGCCGTCACTCCCGAGGCGGCCCGGCGGCACGTCAGGCAGTTCCACATCTCCATGCCCGTGGTGATGGACCACCATCAGCAGTTGGCCCGGGCACTGCGAGCCAAGGTCACGCCGGAGGTGTTCGTGTTGGACGGGAGCGGGAAGGTGGTCTATCGCGGCCGGATCGACGACACCTATGTGGATTACGGCCGCAAGCGCCCGCGGCCCCGGCACCGCGACCTGGTCGAGGCCCTGGATGCCCTGCTGCAAGGCCGTCCGGTGCCCCGGCGGCAAACCAAGGCGGTGGGCTGCCTGATCGTGTACGAAGAGCCGCTGGAGGAACCGTGAGCTCTCGACCGGCGGCGGGCCGGTTGGTGTTCGAGTCGGCGCTTAGAGCCTATCCGAAAAATCCCTGCGTTCTCGGAAATAGTGAGGCTCGAACAATTTTTCGGATAGGCTCTTATTGTGACTTCGGCTCTCTCCGGGCTTTGTACGTGTTTAGCCAGCTAGCACACTGTTGGTTCGACGCTTCCGCACGAGGCGGAAATAAGCGTTTATTCTTACAACCGGCGAGCCGCCAGCTTCAGCTGGCGGAGGGCGGCCGGGCCGCCGGCCACTGGGAGCTTCCGCTCCAGTGTAAGAGCAAATGTCAAGCAAGCAAACCGGCGAGCCGGGAGCACGAGCTCCCGGTTGCGAAGACAAAGCGACATTCGCTGCCGTTTTCTGAAAAACCGCGTGCTCACGCACGCGGCTCGCCGGAGAAGCATCGACTCGTTTTTGCTC
>JALSGI010000182.1 GCA_026982835.1 Planctomycetota bacterium
TATATCAACCACGTGATGATCCCCAAAAACAGCCCCCTGCCGGTCAAAATCCGCCGCGTGTTCCACACCGCCCATGAAAACCAGCAGCGGATCAACATCAAGGTCACCGAAGGGGACGCCCCCGACCCCAAGGCCTGCTCCCTGATCGGCAACTGCTACATCACCGACCTGCCCGCCGGGCTGCCCAAGGGGGCCCCGGTGGAAATCTCCTATGCGTTCGACACGGCGGGGCGGGTTCGGGTGCGGGCCAAGGACCTGACCAGCGGCCAGGAGGCGGCCATCGAGATCCAGCGTCGCGTCGGGCTGACCGAAGAACAAGTCGATGCCTACGCCCGCCTGGCCGCCGAGTACACGGTGGAATGAAGCCGGAGAGCCGACCGCGTTTTGCTGGCCGAGGAGATGGCAAGCACGCGCTTCCTGGAAAGCCCTCCGGCTCAAGCCGGGGGCGGGCTGGTGCTTCCACGCCGGAGCAACTCAAGCCGACCGCCTCTGCGGCTCCTGCCGCACAGCGCTGCCCACCAGAGCATGCCACAGCCCCGGCACTGTGCGGCGGTGGTCGCCGCAAAAGTAGTAGCTTTGCCCCCCGTCCTGCACTGTGCGCACCAGCAGGGTTTTCCAGGGGCGGTAGTAGTACATGGGATGCTCTTTTCCCGGCGGGCCTTGCCCGTACCCAGGGGGCAGCGGCACCAGGTCGAACACCGCCGTGGCGAAGCGGCGGATCGACTCGCCTTGCCGGTGGGCCACGTTGCGGGCCATGCTCAGGGCCTTCAAGAACACTTCCGGCCCGGTGACGGCCGTGCCCAGATTCAGATACACCCCGCCTTCCAGGTGCCGCACGGTGTGGGCGAAGATGAGAAAGTCGGTGTAGGAGCATTGCCCCAACGCCTCGCCCTGACAGTTGGCATGGGCGTGGATGATGTCGCTTCCCACCGACACGTGGCAGGTAAGCGGCACTCCGGCCTGGTAACAAGCCGCCGCCAGGGAAAGCTCGCGGTGGGGGAACCGTTGCTCCAGCACCACGCGGCCCACCGCCTCGCCCAGCCCCTCGCCGCGGGCGGCCCCCTGGGCGATAACGTCGTTTAAGCGGCTCGTCTCCTGCCACAGCCCGAACTGCCCCCGGGCGATCCAGCGGGGCACGTCCTCGCTGGTGCCGCCGACCAGGGCCAGCTCGAAGTCGTGGATCAACACCGAGCCGTTGCCCGCCACATGGGTGATCCAGCCCCGCTGAACCAGGTCGATCAAGAACCGGCTCAAGCCCAGCTTGATCGGGTGCCCGCCCATCATCAGCACCACGGGGCGGTCTTTGGCCCGGGCCTGCTGGATCGCCCCCACCAGCTCCGGCCATCCTGGGGCCACAAACGGCTCCGCAGGCGGTGCCAGCGGCAGCACCTCCTGGGCAGTGAGCTGGTGGCCTCGCTGGGCCAGGGGCAACAAGCGGATCTGCGAGCGATCAAACTGGGGGTAGCGGGACAACGGGGCCTCCTTGCCTGCTGGGGGGGAGCTGTTTGCGCGGTTGCTAGCACCGGGGGGAACTCGTCTTTTCGTCCAA
>JALSGI010000183.1 GCA_026982835.1 Planctomycetota bacterium
GGATAAACCATTCCTGCTAGCTGGAACCATGCGGATTTTCCCACCCCAGGAACCCCAAGCCGATGACCTCTCCGCTCGCTGTGCCGGCGGCCCGCCCCGCCGACGAGCACCCCCGAGTGTGCGTGCTGGGCGATCTGATTCTGGACCACTACGTCTCGGGCACCACGCGGCGGATCAGCCAGGAAGCCCCCGTGCTGGTGCTGGAACAAGAACACGAGGAATACCGCCCCGGCGGTGCGGCCAGCGTGGCCCATCTGCTTCGCGGGCTGGGGGCCCAGGTGCAGCTGATCGGTGTCACCGGGCAGGACGCGGAACGGGAGGTGCTGCTGGGTCTGCTGCGCCGCGACCATGTGAACTGCACGGCCGTAGTGGCCGATCCGGAACGGCCCACCACGATCAAGCATCGCTACCTGGGCCTGGCCGCCGGGCGGCACCGGCAGCAAATCCTGCGCGTGGACCGCGAATCCACCCAGGGCCTCTCGGCCCAGGTGCAAGAGCATCTGGCCGCACTGCTGGAAACGGCGCTGGAATCGTGCCAGGTGCTTTTGATTTCCGACTATGCCAAGGGCGTGTGCACGCCGGGGCTTTTGCGTCACGCCATCCAGGCGGCTCGCCGGGCCGGGGTACCCGTGGTGGTCGATCCGGCCCGAGTGACAGACTACCGCCCCTATGCTGGAGCCACGCTGATCACACCCAACCGGACCGAGGCGGGCATGGCTTCCGCTCAGCGGATCGACTCGCCCCAGCAGGCGATCACCGCCGCGCGGGTGCTGGCTGCGCAGCACCGCTTCCACGCCGTGCTGGTCACGCTCGATGCCCAAGGCATGGTGCTGGTGGAACAAGGCCGCGGCAAGCACTACCCGACCCAGGCCCGCGAAGTCTATGACGTCACCGGTGCCGGGGACATGGTGCTGGCGGCCGTAGGGGCGTGCCTGGGTCGCGGGATGAGCTTGCCGGAGGCGGTGCCGGTGGCCAACGCGGCAGCCGGGCTGGAAGTGCAACACCTGGGCGTGGCCCAAGTCACCTGGGAAGAAGTGCAACAGGCCCTGGGCCAGCGTGGCGGCACGCTCTCCGCGGAACAAAAACACCTGGAGCTGGAGCAAGCTGCACGCCTGGCCGCCCAGCTGCGCAGTCAGGGCAAGCGGATCGTGTTCACCAACGGCTGCTTCGACCTGCTGCACGCCGGCCACGTAACCTACCTGGCCGAAGCCAAGGCACAAGGGGACGTGCTGTTCGTGGGCCTGAACTCCGACGAGAGCATCCGCGCACTGAAAGGCCCCAGCCGCCCCGTGCAAAAGCTCCCCTCGCGGCTGGCCGTGCTTTCGGCCCTGGAGATGGTCGATTACGTGGTGGTGTTCCAGGAGCTGACGCCGGTGAAGCTCATCGAGGCGATTCGCCCCCACGTGCTGGTCAAAGGGGGGGACTATCGCGGACGCGAAGAGGAGATCACCGGCCGGGAGCTTCTGGCCCGCTGGGGCGGCCGGTTGCACCTGGCCACGTTCGTCCCCGGGGTGAGCACCACCAAGATCACCGAGACGATCCGCGAGGTGGCCGCTTAGGGGCAATTCTTTCGGGGAGGACGGAGAAGAAAGGCTTTTTTACCGGGGCATCGTCTCTGGAGCGAGACGCCCCCCCGTGACGCTGGGAACTTTCTCTTGTATGCTGCCGATGAATCCAATGAAGGGTTGCAGCCTCAAATCGGAAAAATCATGATGAAACTGGGTCCCCAGGTGGTCTTGTTTCAGGCTGGATCATGTCCAAACCGCTGCCATCGTACGAATCTCCGCCGGTGATCGAAACCGTGTTGGGGATCGGATTTGCCCCAGTGCCGGGGGCGACCACCGCCCATCTGGGGGCACTTTGGCACCAGCGTTTTCGCTCCGAGTATCCTCGCATTGAGGAAAAACCCTGGCAGCCACTGTTTCCCCCTTTCCCCGCCGACCAAAAAGAGCGGCCCCGATGCACCTCGCGTCTTTGGCTGTGGCACGCCTCCAACGAGCACGTGATCCAGTTGCAAACCGACGCATTGTTGTCGAACTGGGTGCGACAAAAAGACAAAGCCCGCTACCTTCCCTACCAGCAGCGAAAAAAACGCTTGCAGGCCCATTGGCAGGCCGCGGAGGATTTTTTCCGCGAGGAGCTGGGCCGCACCCCCCGGGCGGAAAAAACGCTTGTTCTTTACGTGAACCATATCCCCCTGGAAACGCATCCTCCCTTGGAGGTTCTGGCTACCTTCTTTCGTGGTTGGCGCCTTCCCTGTCGAGGGAGCGGGTTGCCGAAAGCGGCTTCGGCTGAAATTCGTCTTCGTTTCCCCTTGCCCGCCTCGGATGATTCACAGCCACAGGGTGCGAGCACTTTAGATGTTTCGCTTTTCCAGGTGGAGGACGAAAATCAATACAAGTTTTGGCGATTTGAGCTTCTTGGCCGCGCCCAGACTTCAGGAAACACCTGGGAACACATTTCGGAAGCCCTGGATGTGTGCCACGAAAGAGTCGTGATGGGATTTACGGATTTGACGACACCGGAAGCGCATAAACTGTGGGGACGAATCCAATGAACACCGGAGCCGCCGTTTTTGCAGCGAAGGGTTTTCGATCTCAAGAAGCAGAAGCGTTTCCGCACATCGATCTGATCGCAGATCAGCGAAGACACCGGAGCGCGGAATCGCTTGATGAAGCGTTGCGCCGCATTGAGAATCTTCCCATCAACTGGGACAGCTACGGGGCAGCCGCACCACACGGCCACGCTGTCCAGCGGGCGCGGGAAGCACTGGCTCAACTAAAAGCACAGTTGCCGCCTTCCCTGTGGCAATTTGCCTTCGTCAACCCTACGCCCCCGGGAGGTATTCAACTGGAATGGGATATTCCAGGCCAGATTTATGCCGAATTGGAAATCCCTCCTCAAGGGGAAGAGTTTTTTCTCTTGTTTGAAAAGACAGGCAGGACGGAGCAATGGCACGTCCAAACCATGGACGAAGCTGTTGCAAGACTGACGCAATTCCTGCTCCCGGTTTCTCCGCTCGAAAGCTAGCTGCAATAAGAGCCTATCCGAAAATTCCTGCGAGGCTGAGCGTAAAATACGCACAGGCCAAGTGCAAACCTGCTATATGATTCTCTACCTTTTTCTCCCAGCGGACTAGA
>JALSGI010000184.1 GCA_026982835.1 Planctomycetota bacterium
CCCCGCGGTGGCGGCCCCGGAGCCTAACACCTGGCGGGAACTGATCGAGGCCCTGGACGCCTGGGACTCGCTTGCCTCGCGCCGCGTGCTGGTGCAGGAGTACGGAGCCAGCAACCCGCAGCTGATTCAGGCCCTGGAAGCCCGTGGGGCCGAGGTGGTGCCGCTGGTGGTGTATCGCTGGGCGCTGCCGGAGGATGTCGGCCCGCTGGTTGCGGTCATCCGGCAACTTGCCGCCGGAGAAGTACCGGTGGCCCTGTTCACTTCGGCCCAGCAGATAGAGCACGTGCGGCAAGTGGCCCAGCAGGAAGGACTCGACCAGGCACTGCACCAGGCCATGCGGCGGGTGGTCGTAGGCTCCATCGGTCCAACCACCAGCGAAGCGCTGCGTCGGGTGGGCTGGTCGGTGGATGTGGTGCCGGAGCATCCGCACATGGGCCACCTGGTCCGCGCGGCGGCCGAAGCGGCGGCCGAACTGCACCAGCGCAAGGGAGCGATCATCCAGTTGCTGGATCGCGGCCTGGAACCGCAGCAGGTGCAGGAACAGCTTCAACAGCATCCGAGTTGGGAGGGGCCGTTTCTGCGGGCCTGCCGACTGGAACCGGCCGAGGTAGTACCGGTGTGGCTCATGCGCCAGGCCGGACGCTATCTGCCCCATTATCGAGAAATCCGCGACAAGGTCTCCTTCCTGGAGTTGTGCCGCAATCCGCAGCTTTGCGCCGAGGTGATGATCCGCACGGTGGAGTACCTGGGCGTGGATGCAGCCATCATCTTCTCCGACCTGCTACCCATCCTGGAGCCGATGGGGCTGGAGCTGGAGTTTGCCGCGGGCCAGGGGCCGGTGATCCACAACCCGGTGCGCGAGCCGCAGGACGTGCAGCGCGTGCTGGAGCTGGAGAGCGTGGAATCGCTGCACTTTGTGATGGAAACGGTGCGGCAGACCCGGGCCGGGCTGCCGGAACGGATTCCCGTGATCGGCTTTGCCGGGGCGCCGTTCACCCTGGCCAGCTATGTGATCGAAGGGGGAGCCAGCCGCAACTGGCTGCACACCAAAACGCTGATGTACCGCGACGCCGGGGCCTGGCACGAGCTGATGGGCCGGCTCACCCGCAGCGTAGCCCGATATCTGCAAGCCCAGGTGCAAGCCGGCGCGCAGGCACTTCAGGTGTTCGATTCCTGGGTGGGCTGTCTGGGCGTGGACGACTACCGGGAGTTTGTGCTCCCTCACATGCGGCAACTGTTCGCCGTGCTGCCGCCGGTGCCGGTCATTCACTTCGGTACCGGCAACCCGGCCTTGCTGCCCTCGATGGCCGAAGGGGGCGGGCAGGTGATCGGCCTGGACTGGCGCGTGCGGCTGGACGCCGCTTGGGAGGCCATTGGCCACAACCGGGCGGTGCAGGGCAACTTGGACCCGGCGGCGCTGCTCGGGCCGCTGGAGTTTTTGCGCCGGCAGGTGAAGACCATTTTGGCCCAAAGCGCCGGCCGCCCCGGGCACATTTTCAACCTGGGGCACGGGGTGCTGCCGCAGACCCCGCCGGAACATGCCCGGGCGCTGGTGGAGATGGTGCACGAGGAGAGCCAACGGTAGCCGCAAGGCTCTCGGGCCCTTATCGCTTTTTCGCCGGGCGATAGCTCAGCAGCAGGAGCATGGCCTCGGCCATTTCCTGCGGGCCGTTGACCCTCACGAAGAAGTTCATCCGCTCCCGGGGGTAGGAGACCACCAGCATCCGGTCGCGGCGATAGGTCACATGGACCTCTTGCCCGGCGACAGTATGCTTGCGGTACCACAGACGGGTGCGAACCGGCGTGCCCAAGGCCATGTTGACGAACCGGGCCGAGTCTCCCAGCACGTCCGACGGCAAGCGGAAATCCGGCGGAAACTGGCGGTAGAGGATTTTCAGGCCCCCGGGTTTTTCCACCCACCCGACGCGTTCCCGGTTGCCCGGGTCCACCGGAAACGGCTTGTGCTGGTAGCCGGGCGGCAAGCGCAACCCGTGGGCCGGGGCTTCTTGACCGCCGGCCGTTCCGGCAACGAAGAATACCAACACCGCCGGCAACAACGGGGATCGCCACATTGCCTCGTCTCCGCAAGAGTTCGTTTTGCCGGACGGAACATGCCCCTGGCGGGCTCCGGTCGGCATTTGGGCCGGGAAGTACCGTTTTCCCTTGGACGCATTCGGGGGCTGGGAGTTCCACGACGGGGGGAGATTTTTCAAAAAGCGTTTCTCCCGCGGCCGCTATCCTTCGCCGGCGGTCCCGGGAGGCCCTTCCAGGTCCAGGTCGTAGATGCGGTAGCGCTTGTAGAGCTTGGCTCCGCCTTTTTCCAGTCCGAGGCGGGCCAGGTCGTTGGTCTCCGAAACCCAGGAGAACTCGGCTTCCCGGATGCCCAGCTCCAGGGCCTTGGGCACCAGGCCATTGAGCAGCACCAGCCCCACGCCCCAACGCTGGTACTCCGGCACCACGTTGATGCTCACCACGCGGATGCGTTCGATGCGTTTCTTGGCCCGCAAAATCTTCCAGAACCCAAAAGGAAACAGCCGCCCGTCGATCTGCTTGATCACCGGGTTGAAGTCCGGCAGGCCGAACACCACGCCCACGGTTTTGCCCTCTTCGTTCACCGCGGCCAGGGCCAGCTCGGGCACCAGCAGGTATCTCAGATTGCCGGCCATGGTGCGCACTTCGCCTTCGGTCAGGGGGACAAAGCCCCACATCGTCTGGCAAGCCCGGTTGTAGGTCTCCAGGAACAGCTTGGCCTCGTCGAACAGCCGCGCAGGATCCATCGGCCGCAGGTGCACCCCGGCCCGCTGTTTGGCCTGTTCCACCAGGGGACCCAATCGCTGGTTTACCTCCGGCAGTTGCTCGATGTGGCCGATGTAGGCCAGCAGGTCGTGCGTTTTGCGGAAGCCGTACTCCTCGATCAGTCGGGCGTAGTAGGGGGGGTTGTAGGTCATCATGAACACCGGGGGGCGGTCGAACCCTTCGATCAATAGCGCGCACTCGTAGTTCATCGAAGGGTTCATCGGCCCGCGCAGTTGCGAAATCCCCCGCTGGGCGAACCACTCGGCCACGGCGTCGAACAGGGCCCGGGAAGCCTCCGAGTCGTCCTCGCACTCAAAAAAGCCGAAAAAACCGCGACGCTCCTGGTAAACTTCGTTGTGGCGGTGGTAAAGGATCGCGGCCACGCGGCCCACGGTTTGCTCTCCGCGTCGGGCCACGAAGGTTTCCACCTCGGCCACGTCGTGGAACGGGTGGGGTTTCCAGCCCAGTAGTTGCTTCAGGTTGTCGCGCAGCGGCGGTACCCAGTTCGGGTCATTCCGGTACAGCCGCCAGGGGAGGTTGAAAAAATCGCGGCGATCCCGGCGGGTGCGAACCGGAACAACAGAGACGTCACTCATGGGCGGATTCAGGGGTTGGCTGCTGGGGAAAAGGGAGAGCAAGAAGCGGGCAAGAGTCCGATTCACGCTTCGCCGCCCGCCCAAGGGGCCGCCGGCTCCAGCACGCGGATCTGCGTATGGGCCACCAGGTCCTTCACCTGGGAGCGGTACTGGATCATGTGCGGGGCCAGCAGGTGGCGTTCCAGGGCCTCCAGGCTTTCCCACTTCTCGATCACCGTGATCACGTTTTCCCGCACCGGCGGCTGGTTGCTCAACGTAGTGGCCAGGTCCACGGCCGGGCCGTATTCCAGGCAACCTTCTTCCTGGCGCACCTTGGGCACCAACTGGTGGAACTGTTGCAGGAACTCCTCCCGCTTGCCCGGGTGGACCTCGATCTCGGCTATCACGTGGATCATAGCTGCTGCTCTCGCACGGAGGACCGGAAAGGGGAACCAAGGCCTGGATCGAACTGCCGCTTATGGTGGCAAACCTTCGGGGCGATGTCCAGGTGTCCCAGGGCTGACCTATCCCCAGTTTCTTGCCCCCCGGAGTACAAAACTGGCGATGACCTCCAACGGATCAGGGAATAGAAAGTTCGCGTTTCTTTTTCACCACGGGGCGCGAAGGGCAACGCCGTGAATCGTTAACAAGCGGGCCGTTCCCCGGGCAAGCCCCTGGCCCGTCTGCCTCGCCGTCGAGCGAGATAATGCCCCCGCCCACCGGATCCCAGCCGGGGACTACCCCAGCCGCCTCAGCCTCCATGCTCTCGACGGTCTGCTAATGGGGATCGTCCTTAATCACGAACAACTTTCCGAGCCGCATCCGAAAGAGGGCGATCTACATTGTGGATACAGTTCAAGTGAAGTAACACTCGTTGAGCCCCGGAGAAGAAAACTATTCTCTTTTTGGAATCCTCAATCCGGTTGTTTTCAAGGACCACATCGGCAACTGCTGGTCTGACCTCGATTTGGGCGTGATTATACAGTCGATGACGTCGCATTATGGTCCCCCGGGGCATTGGCCCACGCTAACAGCCCGTTGAAAAACGCAAGTTTGGGAGGGCGAGGCTCCTGCCGAGCCGTTTTTTTTCAGAAAATACGTCTAGTCCTGTGACGCGATTCCGTATCGAGGAACATTCTTCAACGGGCTGCTAAGGAGGCCAAAGGCTCGCCCAGTAGCCAAACGCAAATTCTGTGGAAAAAACAACGGTCCAACCAATCCCTAAATAACTCCACACCCATCTGGAAGCGAGGGGCGATTGCTCTGGAAATAAAAACATGGCTTGGTGTAGGGTTTGCGTTTGTTTG
>JALSGI010000185.1 GCA_026982835.1 Planctomycetota bacterium
GTTGTAACGGGGGGGAACATCCGGCGGATTTTTCCGGGGAATCCTCTTGCCGGGCCGGGAGAGAGCCGCTATAGTATCCATGTGTTCAGTATCCCTGGCGTGGTGGCTTTTCTCGGCTGCGTGGTACTGTTACCCTGCTGCGGGAAAGAGCCGCCCGGTGCGGTTGATTCACGGAATTGGTTCTCTTGCACAAGGGGCCTCACCGATGGCTGCCAACTCCAAGCCCGCTGCCCGACCGGCCAAACGCGACCTCGCCCCGGCCAAGGCCCGGCCCAAGACCAAGGACACCATGCAGCAGATGCTCCAGGAGCATCCGGAGCTGAAGACCACGCTGGCCCAAATCGAAAAGCAGTTCGGCCAGGGGGCCATCATGCCGCTGGGGGCCAACCAGGCCGTGGCCGTAGAGGGGATACCCACCGGGTCGCTTTCGCTGGACATTGCTCTGGGGGGCCAAGGGATGCCCAAAGGGCGGATCGTGGAAATCTTCGGCCCCGAATCCAGCGGCAAGACCACGCTGGCGTTGCACGTGGTGGCCAACGCCCAGCGGTCCGGCGGGATCGCCGCCTTCGTGGACGCCGAGCACGCCCTGGACCCGGCCTGGGCCAAGAAGGTGGGCGTGCAGCTGGACAGCCTGCTGGTGAGCCAGCCGGGAAGCGGCGAAGAGGCCATGCGGATCACCGAAATGCTCATCCGCTCCAACGCCGTGGACGTGATCATCGTCGATTCGGTGGCCGCGCTGGTGCCCCGGCAGGAGCTGGAGGGGGACATCGGCGATTCGCACGTGGGCCTGCAGGCCCGGCTGATGAGCCAGGCGATGCGCAAGCTCACCGGAGCGATTGCCAAGAGCAAAACCTGCGTGATCTTTATCAACCAGATTCGCGAGAAAGTGGGCGTGATGTTCGGCAGCCCTGAAACCACCCCCGGCGGAAGGGCGTTGAAGTTCTACTCTTCCTGTCGCATCGACGTGCGTCGGATCGGGCAGATCAAGGAGGGGGACGAGGTGGTGGGTCAGCGGGTGCGGGCCAAGGTGGTCAAGAACAAGGTGGCCCCGCCGTTCCGCACCGCCGAGTTCGACATGATGCACAACCGCGGCATCAGCTACGAGGCCGACGTGCTCGACCTGGCCGTGGCCCACCGCATCGTCGTCCGCTCCGGCTCCTGGTTCCGCTACGGGAAGGTGCAACTGGGGCAGGGGCGGGAGCGGGTGCGGGCCTTCCTGGAACAGAACCCGCAACTGGTGCGCGAACTGCGCGAGAAAATCCTGGCGGTGGTCCACCCCGAGGCCCTCATCGCCCCCGGCGGCGACACTGCAGAGGCGGCCGAGGCCTAGCGATCTGGCCACACCTGGTCTGGGCTGCGCCAGGGGAGCACCGGACGCACCGGCTTGGCCCCCGAGCTGCGCTGCAACGCCCCCCGCACGCCCAGCACCCCGGGATCGCGGGCGATGCGGTCGCTGAAGACCCGGGCATCGTAAAGCAGCGGCCGCAGCTCGATGGTCAGCCGGTTGAGGTTGCGGGTCAGCTCGACCATGTTCTCGTAAAGCTGCGGATCCTTCATCAGCCGGCCCAGGGTCCCCTGCTGCTGGTTGATCCGCTCGGAGAACAGCACCAGATTTTCCATCAGGCGGTCCAGCTGGTCGGCGCTTCGGCCCAGCTTGATGAACAGCTGGTCGGCGTTGGCCAGCACCTGTTCGCCGCGGCGGCCCAACGGCTCGGTGAACCGCTGCAGGTTGTCCAGGTTGCGGTCGGCCTTGGCCAGCGTTTGCTGCATCATGCGGATGGTGGTCTGGGTCTGCTGGAGGATCTGGGGCAGTTGCTGCAGGGTTTGCTGCAGCTGCTGTTTCATTTGCGGGTCGCCGGCCAGTTGCTGCACGCTCTGGGCCGCGCCGCGGATGTTGTCCAGGGCCTGCTCGGACTTTTCCAGCAGCCGGGCGAAACGCTCGTTGTTCTGCTCCAGGAAGCGGCTGATCTGCACCGCCACGCGGTCGATGTCGCGGCTGGTCTGGACGATCGATTGGGCCACCTCCTGCAACCCCTGCTGCATCTGGTTGACCACCTGGATGGCGTCCGGGGCCACCCGGCCGCGGATGGTGTCCCCGTCCTGGATCGGTTCCCGTTCCCCGTCGGGCTGGCCCGAGGGAACGAACGCAATGACCGAATCCCCCAGCAGCGACCCTCCCTCGATGCGGCAGATTTCGTCCCGGTAGATGCGCCCCTGGTAGCGGCGGAAGATGGCCAGCGTCACCTCCACGGTGCCGTCCTCGGCCAGCTCCACGGAGCGGACCCGGCCGATCAGGATGCCGCTTTTGCGCACTGGGGTATCGACCATCACCCCCGGGGCTCGCGGAAACCGCACGTAAACGGTAATGCCCTTTTGGAACAACTGGGGCGCTTCGCCGAAGATGAGCACCAGCACCCCGGCGATCACCAGCGTGGCCAGCACCACCACGCCCACACGGAACTGCATGGTTCGTTCTTCCATGGAGGTTTCTCCTGCACGGCGCCTGCCGAGGGTTCACACGGCCGTCTCGTCCAACTCCTGGAGCCGCTGCCCGGCCTCCCCCCGCACAAACTGCCGCACGCGCGGGTCGTCGGCCTGCTGGAGCTGCTGCGGCGTGCCTTCAAACAGCACCTGCGGCTCGCCGGGACGGAGCCGACCCAGCGGATAGAGCATCAACACCCGATCGGCCGTCTTCTGCACGGTACGCATGTCGTGGGTGACGATCACGCTGGTGACGTTCTCCCGCAGTTGCGTGCGGAGGATCAGCTCGTTGATCACGTCGCTCATGATCGGGTCCAGCCCGGTTGTGGGCTCGTCGTAGAGGATCACCTCGGGGGAGACGGCCAGGGCGCGGGCCAGACCGACGCGCTTTCGCATTCCGCCGGAAAGCTCGGCCGGCTTTTTGGCCAGCACGGACTCGGGCAATCCCACCTCGTGCAGCCGACGGCGCACCAGGCGGCGGATTTCGGCTTCGCTGCGGTTCCCCTGCCGCCGCAGGGGAAAGGCGATGTTCTGTTCCACGCTCAGGCTGTCGAACAGGGCGGCGTTCTGGAACACAAAGCCGAACCGCAGTCGCATCTGCGTCAGCTCCCGGTCGCCCAGGGCCAGCATGTCGTGGCCGTGGAACCACACTTCGCCCCGCTGCGGGCGGATCAGGGCCACCAGCGACTTGAGCAGCACGGTCTTTCCGCAGCCGCTTTCGCCGATCACGGCCAGGGTCTGGCCCGGAAAAACCGAAAACGAAACCTCCCGCAGCACCTCCTGCGAGCCGAAGCGGAGGCACAACCCCCGAACCCGCAGCACCGGCTCGGGGCGTTCCGGCCGGTCGGCACTTTGGCTCATGGGCTCTCTCTCCCTGGGGGTTCACACCAGCCGCGGCAAGTGGGGCCAGATGAGCAAGTAAATACTATCCAGCAAAATGCCCAGGAACAGGTCCAAGGCCAGGATGCTGACAAAGGAATAGACGAACGCCTGGGTGGCTGCCCGGCCCACGCCCTCGGCCCCCGGGTCGCAGTGGAAGCCCCGGTAACAGCTGATCAGGGCGATGGCCGCGCCGAAAAAAACGCTCTTGAATACGCCGGTAAACAGGTCGTAGCCACCCACAAAGTTCTGCGAGTGAATCCAGTAGTGGTGCGAGTCGATGCCCAGAATGCCGATGCTGTAAAACGCCCCGCCCACCACCCCCATGAAGTCGGCCATCACCGTCAGCGTGGGGATAAGGAAGATACAGGCCAGGAAGCGGGGCACGACCAGGTAGTGGATCGGGTTGGTGCCCATCGAGGCCAGGGCGTCGATCTGCTCGGTCACGCGCATTGTGCCCAACTCGGCGGCCATGGCACTTCCCACCCGGCCGGCAAGCATGGTGGCCGCCAGCACCGGTCCCAACTCCCGCACCAGCGACATGTTGATCACAGCCCCCAGTCGCGTCTCCAGGCTCAGCAGCCGAAACTGGGCATAGCTTTGCACGGCCAGCACCATGCCGATGAAAGTGCCCGTGAGGGCCACCACCGGCAGCGACAACACGCCGATCTGGTAGAAGTTGGGCACCAGCGTCTCCCGCAACGGCAGCCGGGTGAACATCCAGGAAAACGTGCGGCCGGCAAAGAGGGTCAGGTCGCCCAGAGCCACCACCCAGCCCAGCACCACCTGGCCCAAGTCGGCCACCCAGTGGTACACCACCCCGGGAACCCCCCGAGGAGGAGCAGATTTGGTCGTGGAAGCCTGCGACATTGACGGACTCCCGCGCAGGTGTGTCCCGCCGGGGCGGCAAACCCCGTAGCGTTTTTCGGCCGTAGCGGTGGCTCGGGTGAGGAAAACTTTTCCGCCACCGGTGGAGACGCTCCCAGTGGCAGCAGGGCTTTCACTCGGCCTTTGGCCGGAAGCGCCGTTTCCCGCAGGAGATCATTCCGCCGCCGCGGCGAGCCGGTATAATGGCCACGCCGTTTTTCGCCCTCCCGTCGGCAACCACCAGGCAGGATAACCGTGCAAGCCACGTTGATCCTCCCCGAAGGGAAACCCCGTAGCCCCGCGGGCAGTCTGATCCTCGGCCCAGAAAACCGGGCCGTGGCCGTGGCCGTGGAGCGTTTGCTGCTTGGCCGCTTGCCCGTCGGGCTGCTGGTGCTGGGTCCCCCCAAGTGCGGGAAGACGGCCCTGGTGGGCGGCATCGCCCAGGT
>JALSGI010000186.1 GCA_026982835.1 Planctomycetota bacterium
GAGCCGCCGGGGCAGCCGACGCCTTCGACTACGACGACTTGCGCTTGATTGGCGGCCTGGAGTTCCGCCCGGTGGGCACGCTGGGCGGATTGCAGGGACAGATCGAGCTGGGCTACATCTTCGACCGCAAACTGAAGTACGTCAGCGGCCTGCGATTCAAGCCCCGAGATACGATCATGCTGCGAGTGATGTTTTCCCGATGAGAAACCACGTGGTGCGCCAAGGCAACCGCTGCGGGGGAGATTCGGCGGGCCGCTTCCGCTGAATGCTTCCGCATCAGGCGTGGATCGGCTTGCGGCGTTTTGGGTCTTGGGTCGTGGGTCTTGAGGGCATCCACTCCGATGCAAGAGCAAGCGTTTATTCTCGCAATCAGCAAGCCGGGAGCTTTGCTCCCGGAGGTCGTGACGGCGAGCCGCCGGCGTGAGCCGGCGGTTGATGACCACCGTCTGTGTTGAAACCGCGAGCTGACGCTCGCGGCTCGCCAAAGTCCACCAGATAGCCAACTACCGGCTTTCCGGCTTTCGGCGGTGAAGAAAAGGGACAAGCATGCGAAAACCTGCAAAAGCAAGCAACCGGCGCAGGGACCGCTTTGCTCCTGCAACCCTTCCATAACACCGAGGCCCCGCATGGTAAGAACAGCATGGTTTTGGGTTTGCTTGACGGGGGGGATGGCACTGGGCTGGGCCCCACCGGCGGTGGCCCAGGCCGTCCCGACTACGCCGGCACGGGGCGCTACAGCCGGAACGCTCCCACCGCCGGGGACACCCGGTGGTGCGGTGGTTTACCAGCCCGGGGCGGCATTTCCGGCCAGCGGGCAGTTCTTCTCCCCAGGCGTCCCGCAGGCCCAACTCCAACCGGCCGGATACCTCGACCCGGCCGTGGACCACGCCGGAGAGAACGCCGCCCAGGCCCCGCTGCCGGTCCAACAGGAGCCGGAGCCGGAAGGCCCCTGGCAGCAGGCCCGCTGGATCACCGCCTGGGTTTCCGGCAGCGAGCCGGGACTGGTGGAGCAGAAGTGGGACAGCACCTGGGCCTTTCCCACCCTGTCGCGCGATTACCCGCTGGTGATCACACCGGGGTTTCGCTGGGTGTTTTTCAAGGGGCCGGATCGCCCCCACCTGCCGGCCCAGGCCCTGGACCTGACGCTGGACCTGCGATGGATTTGCCCGCTGGGGGGCGGCTGGATGCTGGATGTAGCCGTCACTCCCGGGTTGCACAGCGACTTTCAACAAGAGACTTCCAAAGCGTTCCGGCTCCCCGGGCGATTGATCGCCGTGTGGGAGCAGTCGCCGCAGTTGAAGTGGCTGCTGGGGCTGACGTACCTGGATCGGGACGACGTGCAATTTCTGCCCGTGGCAGGGGTGATCTGGACCCCCGACCCTTGCCACCGCCTGGAGCTGGCCGTGCCCAAGCCCCGCTACGCCTGGTGTTACTACCAGGACGCCCAGTTGAGCCGCTGGTGGTACGTGGCCGGGGAGTTTGGCGGGGGAAGCTGGGCCGTGGAGCGGCCCGGCGGCCAGATCGACGTGCTCAACTACTACGACATCCGCCTGGTGCTGGGCTGGGAGCAGAAGAGCAAAACGGCCTGGAACGCCTTCGTGGAAGCCGGCTACGTGTTCGGCCGCAACGTGGACTACCTGAACGGCCCGGGGGATTTCGAGCCGGACGATGCGGCGATCATCCGGGCCGGGCTTACCTTCTGACAGCACTCCATGCAGCGACAGCACCTGAAGGGTTGCCCTTGTCCCTGCCGGGGCGATTGCGGTAAAGCAAAGCTCCCGTTCCACTTGGCATCAAGGAGCCTGCGGCGGCACGCCCATGTGGATTGTTTTTCTGGTCACCCTGGGGGTGGCCCTGGTGCTTACCCCCCTGGCCCGGACGCTGGCCTGCCGTTGGGGCGTGGTGGATCGTCCCGACGGCCGCCGCAAGCTGCATGCGCACCCGGTGCCGCTCTGGGGCGGGGTGGCCGTGTATCTTTCGCTGCTGGTGGGGCTTGGGGTGGCCTGGGCGGCGCTGGACACCTCGCCGGAGTTCCCCCGGCTCGCCCTGGCCCTGGTCCTCTCCGGCGGGTTCGTGTGCTTGCTGGGCTGCGTGGACGATACTCACAACTTAAGTGCCCGCTTCAAACTGCTGTTGCAACTGGCCGCCGTGATGCCTGTGCTGCTGGCCGGATACGTGGTTCAGCGGATCGTCGTGTTCGGCGTGCCGGTGGAGTTGGGCTACCTGGGCGTGCCGCTGACGGCCCTGTGGCTCATCGGGTGCATCAACGCACTGAACTTGCTGGACGGGATGGACGGGATGGCCACCACGGTGGGACTCTCCACGGCGCTGATGATGGTGGTGATCTCTCTTTCGCTGGGCCATGAACATGTGGCCTGGTGCGCGGTGGTGCTGGCCGGAGCCCTGGCCGGGTTCCTGGTTTACAATCTCCCCCCGGCCAGCATTTACCTGGGCGACTCGGGGAGCATGGTTATCGGGCTGGCCTGCGGCATGTTGGCCATCCAGGGAGCGATGAAGACCACCACCACGCTTTCGCTCACCGCCCCGGCCCTGGTGCTGGCCGTGCCCATGCTCGATACGGCCCTGGCCGTGCTGCGGCGGCGGCTCACTGGGCAGTCGATCGCCGCCCCGGATCGGGGCCATCTGCACCATCGCCTGCTGGAGCGGGGGCTTTCCACCTGGCAAGCGCTCTGCGTGGTGGGGGCTTTGTGCCTGACCACCGGCGCCCTGGCCGCCGCGGCTACCTGGTTCCGCAGCGACGCGTTGGCATGGATTCTGCTGCTCACCTTGTTCATCCTGCTGGTGCGGCTGCGTATCTTCGGCCATTACGAAACCGCCCTGGTCAAAAGTAAGGTAACCTTCTGGCTGCGGAAAATCCGCTCCGGCAACCCCTCCCAACCGGCCCGGGCCGACCTCCAGGACTTCCAGGCCGCCTTCGATCTGCTGGCCCGAGAGCTGAGCGATTGGGACGTGCTGGTCCTGCAAGCCGAACTTTCTTTTGCGGGCAACCCCTCGGCTCGGCAGAACTGGGAACACCGCATCGACCAGGACCCCGCCGGCGATGTCTGGGAACTGGTCTTGCGCCAGCAGACGCCGCAAGGGGGGCAGTTTTGCCTGCGGGTGGTGGTGCGGCGGCAGCGGGGCTTTTCGGCCTGGCATCTGGCCCAGGTGGCCCAGCGGGCCGGAGATTTCGCCCAGTTCTGGGCCCAGCATCTTGCCGCTGCCCCCGCGGCGCAGCAGCCCGTTGGGGAACAGCCCGCTTCCTCGGTTACCGCTCGGGCGGCTTGAGCACTTCTACTGGCCGGACCTGTAGGCTCAATCGCCGGAGGCGGAGACGGCCGCCAGCGAGGCAAAGTACCGGGCCGTGCTTTCCAGCCCTTGGCGTAGCCCCACCTGGGGACGATAGCCCAGCACCTGCCGAGCCAGCGTGATGTCGGCCAGGCTTTGGTGAATATCGCCGGGCCGGGGGGAGGCGAAACGCGGCTCGATCCGCCGTCCGAAAATCTCTCCCAGCACCTCCAGCAGCTCCAGCAGCGTGGTGCTGCGGCCGCTGCCCACGTTGAACGTTCGCCCGGGAGCCTGCGGGCACTGGACGGCCAGCAGGTTGGCCTGCACCACGTCGTCGATGTACACGAAGTCGCGGCTCTGGGTGCCGTCGCCGAACACCACGGGCTGCTCCCCCGCGACGATCGCCTGCACGAAGCGCGGGATCACCGCGGCATAGGGGCCGTGGGGATCCTGCCGCGGGCCGTAGATGTTGAAATACCGCAGCACCACCGTTTCCAGCCCGTAGGACTGGTAAAAGCTCCGGCAGTACAGCTCTCCGGCCAGCTTGGCCGCCCCGTAGGGAGAAGTAGGGGCCACCGGGTCGCTTTCCCGCTTGGCGGCCGTGGGCTGATCCCCATAGGCACTGCTGGAGCCAGCGTAGATAAACCGCCGGACCCCAGCCCGGCGTGCGACATCCAGCAGCACCAGCGTCCCCGTGGCACAGGCCCGGTGGGTGGCCTCCGGACGCTCCAGGCTCAGCGGCACGCTGGCCAACGCGGCATGGTGGAACACCCACTCCACTCCTTGAGTAGCCGCCTGGGTGGCCTGGGGATCGGCCACGTCGCCCTGGAGGAACTCGATCTGCGATTGCACTTCGGCCAGGTTATCCAGGCGACCGGTGGAAAGGTCGTCCAGCACGCGCACCTGGTGTCCCAGCTCTACCAAGCGAGCCACCAGGTGCGACCCTACAAACCCGGCCCCTCCCGTTACCAGTACGTGCGTCATGGTTTTTCTCTCCCCGCGGCGGCAGCAAGTCCCGGCAGGCTCCACGCCCATCCATTGAACCGTACCTTGCCGTTTGCGGCTAGGGCAGGCAAAAGTCGGGCTGGAAACTCCGCCTCTAGCGTCCCTCCAGCAAACGGTCCAACTCCCGCTTGAGCCGGCGCAGCTCCGGCGAGTCGCTGTGCCGCAGGCGCTGAAGCAACGTGCGAAGGTCCTCCAGGTGATCGACATCCTGCCAGGGAGGCAGCACGCGGTAGGAGACACCTTGCTGCTGCAAGCACTCCACGCTCTGCTGCCACACGGCGGGGGTGCCCCAGGGAATGCCTGCAAACAGTTGCGGCACGTCCCGGCAAAGCCCAAGCAGGTAGTAGCCTCCGTCGGGGCTGGGGCCCAG
>JALSGI010000187.1 GCA_026982835.1 Planctomycetota bacterium
AGGCCCACAGGCTTCGCCGCCTGGTGGTGCGCCAGGGGAGTCCGGCCCCCCGGGTGTGCATCGACGGCCGGGAGTACCTGCACTTTGCCTCCAACGACTACCTGGGGCTTGCGCAGCATCCGCGGGTGGTCCAGGCTGCGGTCGAGGCGGCCCGGCAGTACGGTTGGGGCTCAGGGGCCAGCGCGCTGGTGGTGGGCCACAGCACCCCGCAACAGCAGCTGGAGGAAGCCCTGGCCCGGTTCGAACGCACCGAGGCGGCCGTGGTCTTTCCCAGCGGCTATGCGGCCAACTTGGGCACGGTGGCGGCGTTGGTGGGCCGGGAGGATGCCATCTTCTCGGACCAGTACAACCATGCCAGCTTGATCGACGGGGCACGGCTCTCCCGAGCCCGGGTGTTCATCTACCGCCACGGCGAGGCGGACCACCTGGAACAACTGCTGCGGGAACATGCCGCCGGGTTCCGCCGCCGGTTGATCCTCACCGACGGGGTGTTCAGCATGCACGGGGACCTGGCTCCCTTGCCCCAACTGGTTGATCTGGCCCACCGCTACGAGTGCATGCTGCTGGTGGACGAGGCCCACGGCACCGGGGTGCTGGGCCCCGGGGGCCGGGGGGCGGCCGAGCAGTTGGGCGTGCACCAGCAGGTGGCCATCCGCGTGGGCACGCTAAGCAAGGCCCTGGGCAGCCAGGGGGGGTTTGTAGCCGGTTCCGAGGAGCTGGTGCTGCACCTGGTCAACCGCGCTCGCAGCCTGGTGTTTTCCACGGCCATGCCGCCGGCTTCGGCCGCCGCGGCCCAGGCCGCCCTGGAGCTGGTGCAGCAAGAGCCACAACGCCGGGAAAAACTGTTGCATCTGGCCGCCCGGCTTCGCCTAGGGCTGCGGGAACAAGGGTGGCAGGTGCCCGAGGGCATCACGCCGATCGTGCCGGTGTTCGTCGGCTCAGAGGAACAGGTGCTCCAGTTGGCTGCGGTCCTGCGCAAGCAGGGTTTGTGGGTGCCTGCCATCCGCCCCCCTTCGGTCCCCCCCGGCCAGTGCTGCCTGCGGATCAGCCTTTCGGCCCAGCACACCCCGGAGCAGGTGGACCGATTGTGCGAAGCGCTGGCCGGACTACGCGGCCGGCTGCAACACACCCCCGGGGAGTGAAGTGTCCGGGCAAGCCGGTTCCGTCTCGTCCTGGACGAATTTGTGGGACACAATGGAATCCCCAAGACGTGGAGGTTTGCCGGGTTGCCGGGCCGCAAGCCTGCTGCTGGGCGTTTCCGCCAGGAGGAGCTGGACGTGGGCGTTTCCCCCCCCGAACCACAACCGCCTCAAACCGAGCTGAGCCTGGAGGAGCTGGCCGAGCTGGTCCACCAGGCCGACTCGGCGGCGCTGTTGGTTGCGCCGCGGGTGCTGTGGCGGGTGATCAAGCACTGCCGGGAAGTGCCCGGCTGGGGGTTGCAGGTTCCGCACCGCAAGAGCTTCGTCGTCTGGCGGGAACAGTTGCAAGGGGTAGTGGAACCGGACGAGCTGCTCCCCCGTTGCCCCTTACCGGAGCTGGTGATCCTGCTGGCCTGGCCGGAGGAGGAAGAGCTGCAGGCCTGCCCCCGGGCCGAAGTGCTGCTAGAGTACTGGCGGCTGTTGTTCCACGGCCGGGTACACTGGGTGTTGCAACAGAAGCTCTCCCGGGGCGAGCTCACCTTGCCCAAGGTGCGGCAGCGGATTCACCGCATCGGTCAAACGGAGTTCGACGAGGTGCGGTACGTGCTCCGGAGCGAAGAGCTGCTGCTGCCGCCCGTGGAGGACTGCGGAGTTTACGTGGAGTTTGCCGCGGTGTTCCTGGAGCTGCAATGGTTCCAGCCGCAGTTGCTGCCGCGGTTCTTTCCCACGATGGTGCAGTGGGACCAGATCCAGCAAGTGCTGGCCCAGGACGTGGACGCCGAATCGCTGTTCCACCACAGCCGGTTGGCCGGAGCTCCCGATCCCCAGCAGTGGCAACAGCAACTTCGCCAGCAGCAGGAGCAGAACAACGGGGAAGAGGAAGCCGGGCCGTTTTTGCGAAGGGTGATCCGCATGCTGGACTGGCTGGGCTACGGTCCCGGCCCCCGCCGACAAGAAGACCTGCGCCGCCACCGCCGCTTGTTGCGTCGGGCGCAAAGGTCTGCCGAGGATGGCAACCACGTGCGGGCGGCCATCCTGGCCCAACGCGCCGTCCGGTTCGGCACGGCCAAGCGGGCCGAAGCGGCCGAGGCCCAGGCCCGGCAATACCTGGATGGGCTGGTCGGGCGTCTTCAGCAGGCGTTGGGCTTTTCCAACGAGGAGGCCCAGCGGTGGCGCTCTGTGCTTTGGGGGCTGTTGGATCGGGCGGCTCTGGGGCTGTGGAGCGCCGAGGCCCGCTTGATGTACGACCTGCAAAAGCTCTGCGTGGATCGGGAACGGCCCCTTTACCGCTTTCGCTTCTGGTCCTGGGCCTGGTCGCGGGGCCGGGCCCCCTTGCGGCAAGCCATGCCGCTGGTGAGCCTCACCCGCGGCTATCGCCACCTGGCGGCCGCTCGGCGGCGGTTGCCCTGGGTGCGGCTGAGCGAAAAACTGCGGCGGCGTCTTCGGGAGCTGCTTCACCGGGCCCAAGCGGCGCTAGAGGACCAGCTCCGCCCCCGGCTCAGCCAGGCAATCGCCCGTGCCTTGCGCCAGGGGGGCCTGGAGCCGGAAAACTTGCCCGAGGAAGTGGCCTTGGAAAAGATCGCCCAGGAGCTGGTGGACGAGGTGCTGCACCGGGGTCACGTGGGCTTTGGCTCGCTGCGGGACGCGGTGGCCCGCAACCAGCTCAAAATGCGCGACCTGGAAGGCCCGGGGGAACTGTGGACCGGCGATCCGCTGCTGCGCAGCAACGCCCAACTGGCCCAGGCCCTCCCCGGCGTTTACCGCCCGGCCGAGGTGTACCTGCGCGGGATGCAGCGGATCAGTGCCACGCTTTTCGGCACCGGGTTGGGGCGGCTGTTCACGCGCTGGGGATTGCTCCCCTTTGGCGGGGCCTACCTGGTGCTGTTTGCCGTGCTGTACGTGCTCTGGCACCTGATGCCCGCGGCTTCCGTCCCGGATCGGCCATCCCACCCAGCTCCACCCCCGGTCCAGAAGGACCACCGTGCCGAAGGGGCCCCGGGGCCCCCGGCCTCCCGGGCCAACGCGCCCCCGGCCCCGGCGGACCAGGAGCCCGCTTCCCAAGAGACCGAATCCCACCACGCCCACGGACCCGATGTCCCCTGGCAAGCCGTGCTGGCCCTGGGCGTGTTTTTGCTGCTGGTGATCAACGTGGAGAGCTTTCGCCAGGGAGTGGTCCGGGCCTTGCAGCTGCTGGCTCGCACGCTGCGCTGGCTGGGCCAGGTGGCGTGGGCTTGGCTGGGCATCCAGTGGTTGCAACGGTTGCTGGCCACCCGCGAAGTACGCGCACTGTGGCGATTCCTGTTCAAACCGGCCTTGTTCACCACGCTGGTGTGGATGCTGTTCTACCTGGGGGAGTCGCGTTCGCTGGTCAGCTGGCACTCCAACCCGCTGGCGGTGTTCACCCTGTTTCTGGCATGGAACATGGCGCTGAACAGCCGCTGGGGGCGCGACGTGGAGGAGCAGCTCAACCAGTGGCTGGTGCGTTCCTGGCGGCGGGTGTGGGGCACGGTGCTGGTGGGCTTGTTCTACCTGGTGGTGGACTTCTTCCGCGCGTTGCTGGAGGCGGTGGACCGGGCGCTTTATGCCGTGGACCAGTGGCTGCGGTTCCAGAAAGGCGAGGCCTCCTGGACCACCTGGCTGAAGCTGCTGGGGGGCTGGCTCTGGTCGGTGGTGGAATACGTGATTCGCTTCGCCATCACACTGCTGCTGGAGCCGCAGATCAACCCCATCAAGCACTTTCCCGTGGTCACCGTCTCCCACAAGCTGCTGCTGCCCACTGCCCCCGCACTGGCCGGGGTGTTGCAGCAGTTCGCCCTGTTCCAGAACGAAGCGGAGGCCCTGGCGGCGGCCTTCGGCATCATCTTTTGCATTCCGGGCATTTTCGGCTTCCTGGCCTGGGAGCTGAAAGAAAACTGGCGGCTGTACGAGGCCAACCGTCCCGACTCGCTCCAGCCGGCGGTGGTAGGACACCACGGCGAAACCATGCTGCGGCTGATGAAGCCGGGCATCCACTCCGGGACCCTGCCCAAGCTCTATCGCAAGCTCCGCCGGGCGCAGCGTCGGGCGGCGCTGACCGGCCGCGGCTCCCAGGAACGCAAGGCCCTGCAAGCCCTGGAGGAAGTCAAACACCAAATTGCCCATTTCGTGCAGCGGGAGCTGATCGAACTGCTCGACCGTTGCCGGGCCTGGTCGCATCCGCTGCAGGTGGAACATGTGCACATCGGCTCCAACCGCATCCGGGTGGCCTTGGCCTGCCGCCGGTTGGATCCGCAGCCGCTGTGGATCGTGTTCGAGGAGCAAAGCGGCTGGCTGCTGGCCTCGCTAAGCGAACAGGGATGGTGGCGGCGGCTGGACGCCCATCACCGCCAGGTGCTGCACGATGCCCTGGCCGGGTTGTACAAGCTGGCCGGGGCCCACCTGGTCCGGCAGCAGATCGAAGCGGCTTTCCCCTGGCCGCAGGTGGCCTACGACCTGGACCGCGGCCGCCTAGTGGTCTGGCCCTCGGAAGACTACGCCT
>JALSGI010000188.1 GCA_026982835.1 Planctomycetota bacterium
GGGAGTATCGCGGTCGGGCCGTGGTGGTTTACGGCCACACGCCCGTACCGGAGCCGGAGTGGCTCAATCGCACGATTAACATCGACACCGGTTGCGTGTTCGGCGGGCGGCTCACCGCGTTGCGCTACCCGGAAAAAGAGCTGGTGTCGGTCCCGGCCCGCAAACAGTACTGCGCCCCGGCCCGGCCGTTTCTCCCCGAACAAAAGCAGCCCTCCCCGCAGCAGCCGCGGCAGGTGTATGACGATCTGCTGCGTGCCCAGGACGTGCTGGGCAAGCGGATCATCCACACCCGGCTGTTGGGCAACATCACCATCGGTGCCGAATACGCCGCGGCGGCCCTGGAGGTGATGAGCCGCTATGCCGTCGATCCCCGCTGGCTGATCTACCTGCCCCCTACCATGTCCCCTTGCGAAACCAGCCGCCGGTCCGGGCTGCTGGAACATCCCGAGGAGGCCTTCGCCTTCTACCGCAGCCGGGGACAGGCGCAGGTGGTGTGCCAGGAGAAGCACATGGGCTCGCGGGCCGTGGTGATCCTTTGCCGGCAGGAGCAGGTGGCCTGCCGTCGGTTTGGGGCCGAAGAGCCGTGCCTGGGCATCGTCTATACGCGCACCGGTCGGCGGTTCTTCGACGACGCGGAGCTGGAACAGCAGTTGCTCGGGCGGCTCTGCCGCGCCGCCGAGAAGGCCGGCCTGTGGCGACAACTTGAGACCGACTGGCTGTGCCTGGACTGCGAGCTGCTCCCCTGGTCGGCCAAGGCCCAGGAACTACTCCGCGCCCAATATGCGGCCGTGGGAGCCGCCGGGCGGATGGCCCTGCAGCAGGTGGTTTGCGTGCTGGAGCAAACCGCCGCGCGGCTGGAAGCCGAAGAACAGGCCCTAGCCCGCCAGACCCTGCGCCGCTACAGCCAAAGCCGGGAAAACTTGCAGCGGTTCACCGCCGCCTACCGCCGCTATTGCTGGCCCGTGGAACGGCTGACCGACCTGAAGCTGGCCCCCTTCCACCTGCTGGCCAGCGAAGGAAAAGTGCACGCCGACCAAACGCACCTGTGGCACATGCAAACCCTGGCCCGAATGTGCCAGCAAGACCCGGAAGTGCTGCTGGCCACGAAGCACCGCCCGGTGGACCTGATCGACCCCCAAAGCCAGCAGCAGGCGATTCAGTGGTGGGAACAATACACGGCCCAAGGCGGCGAAGGGATGGTGGTCAAGCCCCGGGAGTGGATCGCCCGCGGCAAGCGTGGCTTGATCCAACCGGCCTTGAAGTGCCGCGGAGGAGAATACCTGCGGATCATCTACGGCCCGGACTACACCAAGGAGGAACACCTGGAGCGGCTGCGGGAGCGTGGCCTGGGCCGCAAGCGGGGATTGGCCTTGCGGGAGTTTGCCCTAGGACTGGAGGCCCTGGAGCGGTTCGTGGCCGGGGAGCCGCTGCACCGGGTGCACGAGTGCGTCTTCGGTGTGCTGGCCCTGGAGAGCGAGCCGGTGGACCCGCGGCTGTAAGCGGCGGCCTTTTTTCGGCCGAACAGGGAGCTTGCCGTGGCTCGCCGGGGCGGTTACGCCTCGGCCAGGGAAGAGCTGCCCAGCAGAAGTTCCACCTGCTCCGCAGGGAGCCGCATCCTTTGGGCCTGGGCTTGCAACCAGACCCAGGCCCGCTGGCGCACCTCCGCTGGCTGGTCGGCCACCAGTTGCCAGGCCAGGTGGATCACCAGCACTCCCAGTCCCTTTTCGGGGATTTCGCCCACGTGCTCCAGCATGGTGCGAAACAGCAGATCGTCCCGGGCCCAGCGGTCCAGCCGCCGGAGTACCTTTTCGGGCGTAAGCGACGTTTTGCCCTGGGGCGGCTTGCCCGCGACGGCCAGCTCGTAGTCCACCTGTTCGAGCAACTCGAAACCGGCCCGGGCAATTCGCTCCCGCAGCGGCGGGGAGTGCAGCAGTCCCAGCTCCTGGGCGAAATGCCCCAGGAAGGTGGCCACGGCGCGGATGAAGAAATCGTTTCCGGTTTCATAGCGGCGGAAAAACCGGGACAACGCCGCCCCGAAGTAGCCGCCGGTGGTAACGCTGAACAAAAACCAGCAGAGGCTCCAGTTTTCCGCTGCCGCGGAAAGGGCCACCCACACGGCCACCCCGGCGGCAATCCCGTACCAGAACCCGCGCGACACGGCCCCGGCTCCCCTTTTTGTCCTGGAAAACTCCTACTCGATGTACCGCCGCAGGCGCACGCCTTGTTCGATGTTCAGATCCTGGCCGCGGACGAACCCCATGGGCACGCTGCGGTCGAAGATGTAGAAGGCCCGGTGGCGGACCACCTCCCCGGTGTCGCTGCCCAGCTCGCGGCCGATCATATATCCATCGGGATAGTTCGCGTTGGCCGGGATCGGGATGGCCTCGAAGTAACCCATCGTGATCCACACCGCATAGACGTTGCTGCGGGTAGTGGCGGTGTTGGCCAGCTTGTTCAACGGCAGGTAACGGAACACCGGATGGCGGTTGGCATCGCGGAACGCGGCTCCCGACTGTCCCGCCCCCGGCGAGTCGCCTGGCCCGGCGGCCACGAACAGGGGCCGGTTGGGCTGCTGCGGGTCGCGCCGCAGGTAGGTGCGTTGGACGTCGGCGATAGGATCAGCCGGAGGGGGAACCACGGAGAGTCCGGAGGTGGTGGCCCGTAGTTCCTCCGCATTGTAGGCCCGCAGGGGGTTGAAGAAGAACGTAGGCCAGCCCTGGCGGTAAACCGGTAGATTGCCGGCGGCCCCTTGCAGGCTTTGCAGTACCTTGGACCAGTGCTGGGCTCGGGCGTAGGTCGGATCGCTCACCAAGGCGGCCAGCACGTGCCCTTGGTCGAAAGCGGTGTTGAGGTTCACCCGGCCAGGGTCGCGGAAGCGACTCAGGAAGTTAAACGGCGGGTGGAACCGGTGCGGCACGCTGGTGGGCCCCGTGGCCCGTTGGGGCGAGAGCATCTTGTGGGCATAGACGAAGCGGCTGGGCACTTCCAGGAACTCCAGCACGCGATGCAGCCGGGTTTGCGGGGCAAACCAGCCCAGCGTGCCGGCAAACGGGTAATCGTTCACGTTGTAATCGTTTTCTTGCAGCGTCCGTCGCGGGTAATCGGCTTCGGCCAGCAGTCGGCTGGGGGGGCTGCTGGGCACCAGCAGCAGCTCTGCGGGACTGACAAAGGGCCGGTCCAGCCAGGGCAGCCAGGGATAGGGGCCTCCGGCCGGCTCGCCGATGAACTGGTCGCGAATCGCCTGGGGGATGGTCGGAAAACGGGTTTGCAACAAGTTTTGGGTCCATACGCCGCCGTTGGGGTTATAGGGGCCTGGGGCCGCCAGCAGGCGGTGCGGCCCCACGCCACGGCGATAGCCGTTCAAGAAGCCCAGGCTGTGGATGAAGTTGTGCGGCCCACGCTGGTCCGGATCGCGGAACAACTGCTTCCATACGTTGCGGACGCCTTCGCCGCTGCGTTCCTGGCCGCCGAAGCGAATCAGGCCGTTTTGGCGGCGGGTCCCCCCGCCCTGATCCTTCGGATCGTCGTCGGGATTTTGCGCCTGCCCGTTGTAAACCGACAAGTCGATCGGGCTATAGTCCACCACCAGGTAGGGGTTGTGCGTCCGATGGTAGGGCCGCAAGGGGTCGGCCAGGCGCAAGAGGTAGAGCCCCTTGTAGTCCGGGTGAAAACCGGTGGTATAAACTTCCTGCGGTTGATTGAGATTCGGATCCAGATCCAGCGGAACGTCCAGCGGCGGATTATAAGCGTCGGTGTAAACCAACGAGGGATCGTCGGGATCCTGGGTTTGGGCGTTGGGCGTCGGGTAGTAGTTCTGATACAACGGCGGCTCCGAAATGGTAAAGGGACGGGGATAGTTGATCGGAATGCCCCAGACGCTTTTGATCTCCGTGCCCATCGTCGGATACTGCACCCCTGGCGTGTCGCTGACCAGTTGTCCCGGCGGAGCAGGAACATTGCTGTTCTGGTTCAGCAGGCGGATGGTCTTGAGATTGTTCCGGGTTCCGCCCGGGCCGGAACGGCCGATGCGGGTCATCACCCGGGAACCCACAATGCGATACTGGCCGGGGCCGACCAGGAACATGGTCCGCACAGTATCGGGGGGAGCCGCGTTGTTCCCGAAGGTGGAAAAACCGATCTTGTTCTCCGGATCCGTGGTGTTTCGGTCCAGGCGGCAGTAGTAGATGCGGTTTTGGGTGGCCTGGGGCCCCAGGCGGGGATTGCCCGGATAAAGGTTGTCGGTGGTGAACCAGACGATCCGCTCGGTCTGGGCCGGGTCGGTCCAGTCCAGCGTCCTGGGCGAGGCAAACAGCGGCGGAGGATTTTGAGGGTTCCAGGGACGTTCATAATTGGTATCCCCTCGGGGGGTCACCACCAACTGCCACACCGGGTAGCGACGGTTGTTGGCGTCCGGAGGCGCCAAGCGGCTCAGGTCCACCGCGTTGGTCCCTAGAGACTGTTCCGGGCGCAACTCCGCCGGGGCCATATCGTACCACGGCCGGTAAAGTTCGATGAACGTGGAGCCCTGGGGACGACGCTTCTGGTCGAAGTCTTCATCCGGATCATTGGGGTCGTTAACCGTCGTTCCCTGGCCGCCGTTTCCGGGTTGTTCCTCGTCGGTGTCCTCGGTGCGGA
>JALSGI010000189.1 GCA_026982835.1 Planctomycetota bacterium
CCACCACGCCCACGAACAGCAGCACCAGCACCAGGATCTTTTCCACGCCCATGCTGGTGGCCGTGCCACCCAGCACCGGGCCCTCGGTCAGCAGGGGGCCGAAGAGCTTGAGCAGCTGGTTGGGCATGCGGGCCAGGATGCCGGCCATGATGAGCAGGCTGATGCCGTTGCCGATGCCGAACTCGTCGATCTGCTCCCCGATCCACATCAGGAAGATGGTGCCGCAGGTCATAATCAGCACGCAGGCCAGCTGCGTGCCGAAGGGGAGCGAGCCGCCCACCAGGAACTCCTCCCGCACCATGCCCAGGCTCACCATGTAGCCGATATAGGCCCAGCTCTGCCCCAGGCAGATCAGCACGGTGGCGTAGCGGGTATATTGGTTGATCTTGCGGCGACCGCTTTCGCCTTCCTTTTGCAACTGTTCCAGGGGGGCCCACACGCTGGCCAGCAACTGGAAGATGATGGCTGCAGAGATGTAGGGCATGATCCCCAGCCCGAAGATCGTCGCCTGGCTCAACTGGCTGGCGGCAAACAGCGACACCTGCTCGATGAACGAGCCGAACACGCCCTGGCTGGAGAAGAGATTGGCCTTGCTGGTGTCCATCACCGGCAGCGGGATGTGCCAGCCCACCCGGTAGATGGCCAGCAGCAGCAGCGTCAGCAGGATCTTCTGCCGCAGCTCGGGGATGGTGAAGATGATGCGCAGTTTTTCGATCATGACCCGCTCCGTCCTCTGGAAAGGAAAACCTCCTGTTTCGGCCCTGGCTGGGGGCACTCCGTTACCTGTAGGGGGGAGCTTTTATTCCGGGGATTCCTCTCCGGCGGAAGTTTTTTTCTGTTTTTGGCTCACGGGGGTGGGGCCGGGCAAGATTTTCACCTTGCCGCCGGCGGCTTGGATCTTTTCGGCGGCCGACTTGCTGAAACGATGGGCGGCCACGGTGAGCTTCTTGGTGAGCGTACCGTCCCCCAGCACCTTCAGCACATCGTAGCGGCCCTTGACCAGGTTGCAGCGGCGCAAGGCTTCCGGGTTGACCGTGTCGCCGTCCTGGAACAGCCTTTCCAGCTGGCCCACGTTCACCGTGGCCACCACCTTGGCAAAGCGGTTGTGGAATCCGCGTTTGGGGATGCGTCGGGCCAGGGGCATCTGGCCCCCCTCGAATCCCACTCGCTGGCTGAAACCGCTGCGGCTGCGCTGCCCCTTGTGCCCCCGGCCGCAGGTCTTGCCGTGTCCGGAGCCGGGACCGCGTCCCACCCGCTTGGGCCGCCGCCGCTTGTGGATTCCCCGATGCACATCGTTGAGGATCATGACAGCCTTACTCCTCGCAGGCGTTCGACTTCTTCTTTGCTTCGCAGTTGGGCCAGGCCGGCGATGGCGGCCTTGGCCAGGTTTTGCGGGTTGTTGGAGCCGAAGCTCTTGGTGAGGATGTCGCTGATGCCGGCCACTTCGCACACCGCCCGCACCACCCCCCCGGCGATGATCCCGGTCCCGGGCGAAGCCGGGATCAACAGCACCTTGGAGGAGCCGTAGATACCCCAGACCGGGTGCGGGATGGTGGTGGAGGTTTCGCTTCTGACCAGGGGGATTTCGATCATATTGCGGGTGCCGCTTTTGATGGCCTTGTCGTAGGCCGGGGGCACTTCGTTGGCCTTGCCGTAGCCCCAGCCTACGCGACCCTGCCGGTTGCCCACCACCACCATGGCCGTGAAGCTGAACCGGCGGCCGCCCTTGATCACCGCCGCACAGCGACGCACGTTGATTACCTTATCGACCAGCTCGCCGTGGGCCGTTTCTGCTCCGAGCGTGGACACCTGAAGGCTCCTCTCGTGGGGGACGTAACTTGCAGAAGGGGCGGGTTAAAACTCCAGTCCGGCTTCGCGGGCCGCTTCGGCCAGGGCACGCACGCGCCCGTGGTACTTGTAAGGGCCGCGGTCGAACACCACTTCCTTCACCCCGGCGGCCAGCGCCCGCTTGGCGATCAACTGGCCCACCAGCCGGGCCGCCTCCTGGTTGCCGCCGTAGGAGAGCTGGCCCCGCAGCTCCTTGTCCAGCGTACTGGCTGCGGCCAGGGTGTGTCCACGGCTATCGTCGATCAACTGGGCGTAAATGTGCTTGTGGCTGCGAAAGACGCTGAGCCGGGGGCGAGTCACCATGCGGTACTTGCCCCGCAGGCGGTTCCGCACCCGGCGCGTGCGGCGCCAGCGCTGGCGGCGGAGCATTTTCTGGGCATTGGCCATCGTTGCAGTTCCTTGGCAACTACCAGGAGTGTGTTCCGGTTCCCTTTTGGCGTGCTTTTTCGGGGGATTACTTGCCCGCCCGGCGGCTCACCTTGCGGCGGACGTGTTCGCCTTCGTAGCGGATGCCCTTGCCTTTGTAGGGTTCGGGCTTGCGCACGGCCCGCACCTCGGCGGCAAACTGGCCCACCTGCTGCTTGTCGATCCCCTTGATGACAATGTGGTTCTGGTCCGGCACGGTCACTTGCAGCCCCGGCGGGACTTTTTTGCGCACCTCGTTGGCAAAGCCCACCCGCAGCTCCAGCACCTCGCCCTGCAAGGCGGCCAGGTAGCCGCTGCCGACCACCTCCAGGCGTTTTTCATACCCCTTGGTCACCCCCACGACCATGTTCTGGATAATGGCCCGCGTGGTGCCGTGCAGTGCCCGGGCCAGGCGGTCCTGGCCGTTGGGCGTGACGCGCACCTGGCGCTGCTGCTGGTCGTAGGTGACGGTGACCTCGGGGCGGTGCTCGAACTGGAGCTTGCCCAGCGGGCCTTCCACCTGGATGCAGCGTCCCTGCAGGGAGACCTTGACTCCCTCGGGGATGGCCACCGGTTTTTTTCCGATCCGGGACATGGACACGTCCTGTCGGTTGGGGGGAACGCCTTACCACACCTCGCACAGCACCTCGCCGCCGACGTTCTGGGTGCGGGCCTCGCGGTCGCTGAGCACGCCGCGGTTGGTGCTCAGTACGGCGATACCCAGCCCGTTGAGCACCGGACGCAGGTCCTGCACTTTGCTGTAGATGCGGCGGCCCGGCTTGCTGATCCGCTTGATGTGGCGGATCACCTGCTCGCCGTTGGGACCGTACTTGAGGTGAATGCGGAGGATGTTGGCCGGTTGGGCCTCGATCTCCTCCCAGTCCCAGATATAGCCTTCCCGCTTCAGCACGTCGGCCACGCCCCGTTTGACCTTCGACAGGGGCATGTCCACCACGGCGTGGCGTACCCGCACCGCATTGCGGATTCGGGTCAACATGTCGGCGATGGGGTCACTGAGCATAGGAATCGCACCCTTACCAACTGGCTTTGCGGACTCCGGGGATCAACCCTTGATCGGCCATCTTGCGGAAACAAATCCGGCAGATACCGAACTTGCGGTACACCGACCGCGGGCGGCCGCACAACTGGCAGCGGCGGACAATCCGCGTGGAAAACTTGGGGGGCTTTTGGGCCTTGACGATCTTCGCCTTGCTGGCCATGTGTCGTTCTTCCTGCTAGGGACGGGTTCGCACCAGGGATCAACGCCGAAACGGCATACCCAGCGCCTCCAGCATCATTCGCGACTCCGCGTCGCTGTGGCCGGTGATGACCAGCGTCACGTTGAGCCCTTGCGGCGTGCTGAAACGGTCCGGGTTCAGCTCCGGGAACACCAGCTGCTCGCTCAGGCCCAGGTTGTAGTTCCCCTGGCCGTCGAAGGCGTTGGGGTCCAGCCCGCGAAAGTCACGCACCCGCGGCAGCGCCAGGGAGATCAGCCGGTCCAGAAACTCCCACATCCGCTGCTTGCGCAGGGTGACCTTGCAGCCGATGGGCATGCCTTGCCGCAGGCGGAAGTTGGACACCGAGCGGCGTGCCCGGGTCACCACCGCCCGCTGCACGGCGATCTGGGTCAGGGCCTCCACGGCCTGGTCCAGGTATTTCTTGTCCTTGATCGCCTCCCCCACCCCCATGTTCAGCACGATCTTCTCCAGTCGGGGGAGCGACAGGCGGTTCTTCCGCCCCAGCTTCTCTTGCAGCAGGGGTACCACTTCCTTTTCGTATTTTTCTTGCAGGCGAGGTTTCATGGTCGCAGGTCCTTTGGGTCCGGAACGCGGCCCGAATGCGGCGGTCGGTTCTCTACTTGTTCACGCGTCGGGCTCGGCTGGGCTTGGGGGGGCTGATCTGCCCGATCCCCTTGCCGCACTTCTTGCAGTAACGCTCCTTGCTCCCGTCTTCCAGGTAGCGGGCGCCGGTGCGGGTGGCCTGGTTGCACTCCGGGCAGACCAGCTTCACGTTGGAGATGTCGATGGGCATCTCCTTGGAAAGCCGCCCGCCCTGGGGGTTGCGTTGGCTGGGCCGCACCAGCTTATAGACCCGGTTCACCCCCTCGACGATCACCTTGCGGCGGCCTTCGACCACCTGGAGCACGAGCCCCCGGGTGGGAGCCCCGTCGGCCCCCCGGCGATCCGCTCCGGCGATCACCTCCACCAGGTCGCCAACACGAATATGCATCGTTGCGCTCCCTTGTTGGGCTCACACCACTTCGCTGGCCAGGGAAACGATCTTCATGAAGTTGCGGTCGCGCAGTTCGCGGGCCACCGCCCCGAAGATACGCGTGCCGCGCGGGTTGAGGTCCTTGTCGATAATCACACAGGC
>JALSGI010000190.1 GCA_026982835.1 Planctomycetota bacterium
CGCTGGCCAGGCGAATCTGCAACTGCTGCCGGTCCAGGGAGACGACCGTTCCGCGGAGCTGATCTCCGTTGGTCAGCAGGCAGCGGTCGCCGGGGCCTTGGTGGTTGCGCACTTGGACTTCCCAGGCGGCCGCCTGCAGGGGGTCTCCCGGCGGGGCGATCAACACCCCGGCCACCTGCGACCAGGGCAGCTCCAGCTTGCGCCCCAGCACCGACACCAGCCCCAGGTGCCCCCGGGCGGCGGCCCGCAAATCGCCCACGATCAGCCCGCCCTCGGGAAGCAGCACGTAGGCCGAGTCGCCCGGGTAGAGTCGCAGCGGCGGGGCACCTCCCGCCTGAAAAGCCACTTGGACGTTGCCGGGACGCGGGGACCTCAGCACCTCGGGCGAAGCGGCGAACCCCTGGAGCACGGTCACATCCGCAGGGGGCCTCCACCGGTGCCACTGCTGCACCATGAACCTGGAGACGCCCACTATCGCAGCCAGGGAAGCCAAGGGATCCAGCGGCGTTCCCCAGTGCCAGAGATTCCGCCATGTGCTCTGCCGGCGCTGCTGGCCGGAACTCCAGGAGAGTGTTCCCCGGCGGTCCAGTTGCAGCTTCAGGGCCGGCTCGCGGGAGCCGTCCAGCAAGTGAATCCGGGGACCGGGAGCGGCTTGCCGGGAGGTTGCTCGTTTTGCTGCGAGGAACCACGCCGCGGCGGCACTCCCCAGGGCGCAGAACCACCCCCGGCGGCTGCAATGCCACCCTGAAGGAGCGTCCTTGGCCGCAGGGGCAGCGCTAGAAGAAGACCGGCCGGCCGGGTGCCAGGGGCTCATGGGGACTATCGCTGGAAGATGGGCAGGTAGTTGTTGGGCATTTGCAGGATGATCAGGGCCATCGCCGTGCCGTACTCGCGGGAGTAGGGGTCGATCCACGAGCCGCTGCGGTCCTGGTGCATTAGCAGTTCATCCCGAATGGCCGGGTACCAGCGCCGCCAGTACTGTCCCCCGGCGTGCCACATGGCCTGCACTGCGTAGTAGTGGCCGTAGAAGTAGTGCGTTTCGCGGCGGAACTGCCCTCGGGGCAGGAAACGCATCAGGTAGTCCAGCCCCTTGGAAATCTCCGGCCCTTCATAGATTCCGGCGGAGAACAGGGCCACTAGTCCGGCGGCCGAACGGGGGAACATGCTCTGCCGAGCACGCAGCATGTAGCTGAATCCGCCGTCGGGATTCTGGCACTGTTTCACGTAATCCACGGCCCGATCAATCGTCTGGTTGGGCACGTGCAGGCCCGCGTTGCGAGCCGCCCGCAGGGCCATCACCTGGCAGACGGTCACGGACAAGTCGGCGTCGCGCGGCTGGGGCTGGTAGCGCCAGCCGCCTTCGTCGTTTTGGGTCTGGATGATCAAATCGACGGCTTTGCGGAGCTTGGGGCGGATGTCCTCCCGGTAGGTCATGCCGTAGCACTCGGCCAGGAACAAGGTGGCAAAGCCATGCCCGTACATGGGGCCGTGGCTGGCGGACCCGGCCACGGTGATGAACCCGTCGTCCTGCACATGCCGGAGGATGAACCCCAGGGCCCGATCCACCTGCACCCCGTAAGGCCCTCGCAACGGGGTGCTGCCGGAGGCCATCAGCGCCATGGCCGCAAGCGAGGTGATGGCCGCGTTGCGCGGATAACCCCCGGAGCCGAACGCCCCGTCGGGATGCTGCCGGGCGGCCAGGAACCGCAGCCCGCGCTCGATGGCCGCAAGCGCTCCGGGGGTGAGCATTTCGGCGGCCGATTGTTCCGGGTCCATCTGGCCCGGTGTCACCCCGGGACGCAGTGCCCAAGCCGCCCCCAGGGCCAGGGAGCCGTAGCGAAGCAACGTTCGCCGGTCGATACGATCCATGATGGAAATCCTGTGGCAGGAACGGTCCGCCGGGCACCACCCGCACGGCGGCTAAAGTCCATTATGGTTCCTCGGACCGGACCCGGGAAACCCTTTTGAAGTACTCTTCGATTTCCAGCTGGTACTGCGGCAGGAAGCGATCCGTGGCCGATTGCAGCATTTGCTGCCGCATCCGGGGGGGCAGGTGTCCCCAGATGCGCTTGATCAGGTCCTGCACCAGATTGCGTTTTTTCTCTTTTGGCTCGGGGGTTTTGGGTCTTTTTTCCTGGGTTTGCTCGGCCTGGGGATTGGGGCGTCGGGCCGCTTGCTGCCCGCGAGGTTTGCTCCCGGCCGGTTGCGACCCGGAGGGAAGCTGCCGCTGGCCGTGGGCGGTGGAGTTGCGCGAGGCGGACTGCCGCTGATGGGCCCCGCTGCGAGGCGTGCGATTGCGTCGGGCCTGCTGCAGCAGTTTCTCCAGCCGCCGCACGATCTCCTGCTGCATTTGCAAGGTCCGCTGGTCCAGTTGCCGCGAGGCCAGCAGCCGTTGCACCTGCTGCATCTGGCGACTGATGCTGGCCAGGGGGTTGTCCTGGGGGCCGATGTCTTCACCCTCGGGCTGAACCAGTTCCGGCAGCTGTTGCGGGGAGGTGGACTTCCCGCCGCCGGGGTTGCCCCCGGGGGAGAGGGATTTGTCTTTGCTCTTGGGATCAGGAGCGGGCTTTTTTGTCTTTTGAACCCCTTGCCGGAACAGCTCGTCCTCCACCGGACCAAACAGCCCGTCGCTCAACTCGCCCAGTAGCTCGTCATCCAGGCTCTTAGCCGCCGGATCACGGGCCGACTTTGGGGAGGCGGCTTTTCCCGATGGCGAGGGCTTTTTCCCAGCCGGTGAGCCAGTCTTCTTGCCCGAGGACTTTTGCCCCTTGGACTTGCCGGCTTCGGGAGCGACCAAGGTGGCAGGCTTTTTTTGCTTGGGAACCTGGTCCTGGGCGTACAAGCCTCCCACCGCGGCATGCAACAGCACCGCCACGGCCACTGCGGCCACCAGGGGCTTGTTCCACCAGGGAGCAATCGGCAAAGGATTCATGGCTGGTCGGTTTTCGCAGGAGGACTGGGTGGGGTAGGCTCCAACTGTTCCAGCGGCAACTGGAGTTCCTCGGGAAGCTCTTCTTCGGGGGCCTGGTCGTCCGAGGCGGCTAGCTCCAGCAGCAGGGCGGCCAAGCGTCCTTGCTCCTGCTGGAGCAACAGCAATTGGCGTTGCAGCTCGGGGGTCCATTGTTTTTGACGCTCCAGCCGCTGCCGCAGTTCCTCGGTGCGGGCGTTGAGCGATTCCTGCCACAGCTTAAGCAACCGCAACTGGGCCACGGCGGCCACCGGTCCCCGGCCCTGCCGCTGGCCCCCTTGCCCCCCTTGACCGGCCCCGGCTTGCTGCTCCTGCGGCGTAGAGCCTTGCTGCGGCTGGGGCTTGAGGGCCTGGAGCACTTGGGCCAGGCGGGTTTGTGCCTGCTGCTGGGCCTCTTGGGTGGCTGGGCCAGTTTGCCCGCGGGCCAGCAGCACCGAGGCCGTTTGCATCTGGTCCACCGCCCCTTTCAGGGCCTCGTGGAACACGCGGGCAGCTTCCAGGCGGCTGGTTTGCTGGTCCAGCTCTTGGGCCAGCAACTGCTGGTCTTCGGCCAGCTGGGAGAGGGTGACTTGCAGCAGCGGGTCCTGCTTGCGGGCTTGCTGCTGGTGGAGCTGGCGGGTCCGCTGTAACAGTTCCTGCTGACGCTGGTGCAGGGATTGCAGCAGATCGGTGAGTTGGGCCATTTGTTCTTCGGCCAGTTGCTGGCGGAGCCGGGCTGCTTGTTGCTGAAGCTGGCGCTGCAGGTCGGCCAGTTTTTGTTCGGCCTGTTGGGCCTGCTCGGCTGCTTGCTGGCCTTGTTGGGCTGCGGCGGCCTGGGCGGCTTGTTCCATGGCCGCGGCCGCCTGCTGGGCCTGTTGCCCGGCACGCTGGGCTTGCAGGCGTTGCAGTTGCCGGGCCAGGCGTCGGGTTTGCTGGGCCAGTTGCCGCTGCAATCGCTGCAAGCGGCGAAGCTCGCGCCGCACCTGCTCGCTTGGCTCCTGGCGGCTCAACTCCCGCAGCCGCTTGGCCAGGCGAAGCTGCTGCTGGTGCAAGGTGCGCAGTTGTTGCCGGGCTTGTTGCAGGTTTTGCAGTTGCCGGGCCAGCTGTTGCTGCCGCCGGTTGGCCAGCACGTCCATCAGTTGGTTCAGTTGTTGCAGCACCTGCTGTTGCTCGCTCAAGGCCTGACCCATCCGGTTGGCCTGCGTGTGCTGGGCGGCGTTGCGCATGCGGGAAGCCAGCTGGCGGCTGCGGGCCAGCTCCACCACGTCTTGCAGCACCTGGGCGCTTTGCGGCTGCTTGGCACGCAGGTGCTCGGCCATCTGCTCCATCCGCGTGCGGAGGGTGTCCAGTTGCCGGGCCAGTTGTTGCTGCTGCTGGGCCATGCGGGCCAGCTGGGCGCGTGTTTTGCCGGAAAGCCGAGAAAGGGGCTTGCCCAACGTCTGCTGGGCCACGCGGCGCGTCTCCTGGTTCAGCTCCTGGAATTGCCGCCGCAGCTTGCCCAGCTCCCGGAAAAATCGCCGGTAGTTGTCCCAATCGGTAAGCTGCGTTAGCTGCTGTTCCAGGGCCTGGATGATTTGCTCTTGTTCCTGGGCGGCTTGTTCGATCTGTTGGGCCGGGGCTTGGTCGGCCGGGACGACTGGATCGGCCGAGTCGGCCCGTTTC
>JALSGI010000191.1 GCA_026982835.1 Planctomycetota bacterium
CGGGGCATCCAGCGATGGCTCAACTGGGACGGCCGCTGGTATTTGCGGATTGCCCAGCAGGGGTATCAATACGATGCGGACCGCCCCTCCCGTGTGGCTTTTTTTCCGTTGTATCCATTGTTGGCTCGGGCCATAAGCGGGTTGGGGATTCCCACGGCTTGGGCCTTGGTGTTGGTGGCCAATGCGGCTTTCCTGGGCGTACTGGTGCTGCTGGGGAGGATTGCCGAAGAGCTTTGGCCCGGGCAGCCGGAGGCGGCTTCCGCAGCGGTATTGGCGGCGGCGTTCTGGCCTGTGGGCTTGTTTTTCCGCATGGGTTACAGCGAATCTCTTTTTCTTTTGCTTTCCTTGTGCGTTTATTTCGGGATGCGGCGGGGCTGGGGGGTGATCTGGATTGCCTTGTTGGCCGGAGCGTGTACGGCCGCACGGCCCGTGGGGGTGGCCTGGCTGCCGGCGGTGCTGTGGCACGTGAGCCGCCGCTACCGCAGCTGGAAGCAACGAGCGATCTGGTGGTCGATTTGTGCTCCGCTGGCAGCAAGCGGCTTGTTGGGTTACATGGGCTATTTGTATTGGCGTTTTGGGGAACCCTGGGCCTTTGCTTTGACCCAACGCTACTGGTCGGCCGAGTCGTTGTCGTTTTCGGAAAAGTTCTGGTCGCTGGTCACATTTCGTCCCCTGTGGCAACTCTACGTTGGCGGCCCGGAATCATCCTGGCAACGGGGGGAGTTTCACTCGCTGGCGGAGTTTAGTTTCTGGTTTCTCAATCCGATTGTTTTTCTGTTTACGATCGCAACGCTTGCCGTGGCATGGCGGCGCAGATGGCTGGATGCCGAGGCGGGGCTTTTTGCCGCGGGCGTGTTGCTCCTTGCGTACCTGACCAAGGCGGCGGAGAACCACATGCTTTCCTTCGCTCGATTTTCCCTGGTGGCATTTCCGGTGTACTGGGTCTGGGGTCGCTGGCTGGCGGCGCTGCCCAGGCCAGCGGCCCAACTCGTCGTATCCCTGGGAAGCGTATTGCTGTCATTCTACGCGGCCTTGTTTGCCGCGTGGCACCAGGTTTATTGAGGAATCCGTTTCGGAGCAGGTGTGGCGTTGCTATATCTCCGAGAAATATTCTTCATCAACCACGCTGTCGAAAGAAATGCCTTCCCACGAGGGTTCCAGGGCCGGAGGGTCGCTGAAAAAATCGATCACCCGCTGATCCGGCATGGTAGTGGGCATTTCTAAATAGGGGAAAATTCGCTCTTTTCGCGGCACATCGGCCAGCAGTTGCCATACACTTTCTCCGGAGACGATCACGATCGGGCGTTCCCTGTCGGCCTGCGGCGGCAAGGGCAGATTGAGATAAACCAGCAGCACCAGGTCGGTGCGGGGCAAGTAGGTTGGGATGCCATTGGACCATGTGGCGGCCGTGCCTACGCGAGTGCCGTCGGTGGCCATCATGATCTGGGGAACAAATACGTCGTTGCCGGCTTCTTTTTGGAAATCGGGCCGCTGGTAGTTCCAGCGCCAGATCTGCGTGAGTTTTGCCCCGGGATAGGTATAGAGCCTGTCGGACCCGCCCGAGCCTGCCAGATTTTTCACCGCGACCCGGTTGTAGATTTTCCACCCTTCCAGAAGTGCCAGCTTTTGAAATGGGCGGTAGAGAGGGTCGTCCTCCTGCTGGGGGTCCCAGATCAGAAGATCCAGCGCCTGGGCAAGGGATTCCAGTTGATCGCCGATTTCTAAAATAAAAAACTCCGGCACGCCGTAGGCGATACAGCACTCCACGTGGTAGTCGATTTCTTCGTCGTCCTCGGGGGCCAGGTCCAGAGAGAACTCCACGCCCGTGTGTTGGTTCTGGTAATATGCCCCTGTATCAAAACACTCGTAGTGTTCTTGACTTGCCAGGTAATCGAAAAACTGAGATTTAGAAAACTGCCCCTTTCTGCGGCGGAAGAAAAGATCGTAACTCACTTCTGTGTTCTCCGATCCAAACAGGGAAAGCTACCCTAACAGCCGGTTGAAGAAGTCCTCGTCAAGCCGAAACTGGTTTTTGGAATTGTCGCAGTTTCTGAAAAAAGCGGCTCGGCGGGAGCCTCGCCTTCCCGTACATGCGTTTTTCAACGGGCTGCTAACAGGGGCAAGTATGCGGCGGATCTACTCCGGCTCGGGGGAGACGGCCAGGAAGCGCTGGTAAGCCTCATCCCAGGCGGCGGTGTTGTGCGGTTCGTAGGTTTCCAAGGGGAAGCTGGAGCGGACCACCCTGCGGGCTTCTTCGACCGAGCCGAGCTCCCCGGCGGCGATGGCCTGCATCAGGCAGTTGCCCGTGGCCGTAGCTTCCACCGGCCCGGCCAGCACCACCCGGCCGCAGGCGTCGGCCGTGGCCTGGCACAGCTGGGTGTTTCGCGTTCCGCCGCCGACGATGTGGATGGTTTCCACGCGGGTGGCGGTGAGGCGTTCCAGCCAGGAGAGCACCTGGCGGCACTTCATGGCCAAGCTCTCCACGGCGCAGCGGACGATGGCCCCCTCGTCGCTGGGCACTTCCTGGCCGGTGCGATTGCAAAACTGGCGAATGGCCTCGGGCATGCTTTCCGGGGCGAGAAAATCAGGGGCGTCGGGGTTGATGAAGCATTGAAGCGGCCGGGCCTGCTGGGCCAGTCGGGTAAGGTCTTCCCAGGAGAAGTCCCGCCCCTGGCGGTTCCACACCCGGCGGCATTCCTGCAGCAGCCACAGCCCGGTGATGTTCTTCAACAGCCGCACGGTGCGTTCCACGCCCCCTTCGTTGGTGAAGTTGAGCCGCAGGCACTCGTCGGTGAGCACCGGCTCGGGGGTTTCGGCGCCCATCAGCGACCAGGTGCCGGAGCTGATGTAACACCACGAGGGCTTGTCGCCTGTGGCGGCCTGGGCCGGCACGGCCAGCACGGCCGCAGCCGTATCGTGCGTGGGGGGCAGCACCACCTGCACGCCCTCCAGGCCGGTTTGCGCGGCCACGGTAGGTTGCAGCGGCCCGAGCACCTCGCCCGGCTGGCTGATCGGCCCGAGCAAGTCCACGGGTAGCTCGAAGCGGTCCAGCAGCCCGCGGGCCCAGTCGCCGGTTTGCGGGTCGAGCATCTGCGTGGTGCTGGCGTTGGTGAACTCGTTGGTCTTCCGGCCGCTTAAGAGCCAGTGGAACAGGTCGGGGATCATCAGCAGGTGCCGGGCCGGTTCCAACAAGGGGGAGTGCTGCCACTTCATGGCCAGCAGTTGATAAAGGGTGTTGATCTCCATGAACTGGATGCCGGTGGCGCGGAAGATTTCCTGGCGGGGAACCACTTGGAAGGCCCGCTCCAGGGCCCCGCGGGTGCGGGGGTCGCGGTAGTGGTAGGGGTTGCCCAGCAGTTCGTCGCCGGAGGCCAGCAGGGCGAAATCCACGCCCCAGGTGTCCACGCCCACGCTTAGCACCTGCTTGCCGTAGCGGGCGGCGGCGGCCCGCAAGCCTTGCTGCACCTGGTCCCAGAGATGGAGCAGGTCCCAGTACATGCGGGAGCCGACGTGGACGGGTCCGTTATCGAAGCGATGGACTTCTTGCAGCAGGAGTTTTTCGCCGTCGAAAGCTCCGGCCAGCACGCGGCCGGAGGAAGCGCCCAGGTCCACGGCGAGAAAGACACGATCGGCCATCGTAGGGGGCTCCCTGTCAAGAGCCGTTCTGGGGCGAACCACGCCCGCTTCTTCCGGAAGACAAGCCCAGGGGGACGACGCTTTCCAATGGTGTCGGGGTGGAGGAGAGTTGTCAATCGTTTGCTGCTTTCCTCCTTTGCCGGCATGGAGCGTGGGCCGGGGGTCGAGCGGTCCGCTGGTCCCGCCTGGACAGGAGCTGACCAAGGTGGGTCAGCGCGTTGCTTGCCGCTGTTGGGAGAGCCGCTATAAAGAAAAGCAAAAAGAAGTACCGGGACCTCTTGGTCTGCTCAGTTTCCAAGCGGCCGGGGGAGGATTCGTTTCCGGGGAGCTTTTTCCCGAGTCGGCCACTGCCACAGGCCGAAGATCGTTTTTTTCCTCGGGCGGGATCAGGGCCACGAACCGGGCGAACGGGCAATGGTTTATTTTCTGCACGCAGCCGACATCCATCTGGATAGTCCCTTAAAGGGGCTGGGGCGGTACGGCGAGGACGCCCCGGCGGAGCAGATTCGATTGGCTACCCGCCAGGCGTTGGAAAACCTGGTCGATCTAGCCTTGCAAGAACAGGTTCAGTTCGTCTTGCTGGCCGGGGACCTCTATGACGGGGACTGGCCGGACTTCAACACGGGACTTTTTTTCGTCCGCCAGATGGCCCGGCTCCGCGAGGCAAGCATCCCCGTGGTGATGATTCGCGGCAACCATGACGCGGCCAGCCGGATCACCCGGGAACTGCTGCTGCCGGACAACGTGATCGTGCTCGACGACCAGCAGCCCCAGACGGCACGGCACCCGGTGTTGGAAGAGCTGGGGGTGGCCGTACACGGGCAGTCGTTCGCCCGGGAGCGGGTGGAAGAGAACCTGGTGATCCATTATCCCGACCCGGTGCGGGGACGGATCAACATCGGTCTGCTGCACACCGCCCTGGAGGGCCATGAACAACACGCCCGCTATGCCCCCTGCACGCTGGAGCAGTTGC
>JALSGI010000192.1 GCA_026982835.1 Planctomycetota bacterium
AGAGGCTTTCGTCGGCGAAGCCCCTGGTTTGGAACGCCAACCGCAGCCCAAGGCGAATTGTCCCCCCGGACCCAGAAACCTAGGATGGTAAAAGAGGCCCGGCGGCAGCTTGAGCAGCCGACCAGGTGCTTTGTGCCGGGCACGTGCGCCAGACCATTTCGCTAACGAGGATGCCGTGTCGATGGAGCCCCGTTCGGACAATCCGAAGCCCTCCCCCTCCGATCCTTCCAAGCGTCCCCAGCGCCCCCAGGGCGGCAACGCCCTGCTTTACATTATTCTGCTGGCCGTGGGTACGCTGCTTTTGATCAGCTACCTGGTCAACCAAAGAGGGGTGGAGATTCCGTACCTGAAACTGGTGGAGCTGATCGAAAAGGGCAAGGGGAGCCAGGAATCGGTCAAGGTCACCCTGCCCGACGGCCGCGTGGCCTTTTTCTCCAACCTGCGGGACCTGCGGGTGAGCAACACGGAGGTGACGGGCAAGGTGACGCTGCGGATCAGCCACCCCAGCAACCCGGACGCTACCAAAGCGGCCCGGGAGGTCTCGTTCCGTTCGCCCCGGAGCGGGTTCGAGTACGACAACAACTTCCTGCTCTCGCTGCTGCGGGAAAAGGGGTTCCACGATGTGGCCGCCAGCAGCCCCCCCAGCGGATGGCGCTACTACATGCCCATGCTCATCATGAGCGGCCTGCTGGTGTTTTTGTTCTTTTTGATGCTTCGTCGGATCGGCGGGGCCGGCTCGCCGATGGCCTTTGGCCGCAGTCGCGGCAAGTTGTATTTCCAGGAAGATATCGGTGTGACCTTCGAGGACGTGGCCGGGCTCGACGAAGCGGTGGAGGAGCTGCGCGAAGTGGTCGAATTCCTCCGCCACCCGGAAAAGTACCAGGCCCTAGGCGGCCGTATCCCCAAGGGCGTGCTGCTGGTGGGGCCGCCGGGGACGGGAAAGACGCTGCTGGCCAAGGCCATCGCTGGGGAGGCGGGCGTGCCGTTTTTCAGCCTTTCCGGCTCCGACTTCGTGGAGATGTTCGTCGGCGTGGGGGCGGCCCGGGTGCGCGACATGTTCCAGCAGGCCGAAGGGAAGGCCCCCTGCATCATCTTCATCGACGAGCTGGACGCCCTGGGCAAGACCCGCGGCACGAGCATCGTGGGCGGCCACGACGAACGCGAGCAGACGCTCAACGCCCTGCTGGTGGAGATGGACGGGTTCGACTCCAACTCGGGGATCATCGTGCTGGCGGCCACCAACCGGCCCGAAACCCTCGACCCGGCCCTGCTCCGCCCCGGCCGGTTCGACCGCCACGTGCTGGTGGATCGGCCCGACATCCAAGGCCGTGAGGCGATCCTGCGGGTGCACATCCGCAAGGTGAAGCTGGCCGAGGACGTCGATATCAAACAGATTGCGGCCATGACGCCCGGGTTCGTCGGTGCGGACCTAGCCAACCTGGTCAACGAAGCGGCGCTGTTGGCCGCCCGGGCCGGCAAAAACGCCGTAGGGATGGAAGAGTTCAACGAAGGGATCGAGCGGGTGGTGGCCGGGCTGGAGAAGAAAAAGCGCGTGCTGAGCCAGGAGCTGAAATACCGCGTGGCCGTGCACGAAAGCGGCCATGCCCTGGTGGCCTACGTGCTGCCCAACACCGACCCGGTGCACAAAGTGTCCATCATCCCCCGGGGACTGGCGGCCTTGGGCTACACCATGCAGCGGCCCGAGGAGGACCAGTACCTGCTTACCCAATCCGAACTGGAGGCTCGCATCCAGGTGCTGCTGGCCGGCACGCTGGCCGAGGAGCTGGTGCTGGAGGACATTTCCACCGGGGACCAGGACGATCTGAAGCGGGCCACGGCCATCGCCCGCAGCATGGTGGTCGAGTACGGCATGAGCCGCCTGGGCCGCATCCACCTGGACGACGCCCAGCGGAGCACTTTCCTGGGCAAGGACGACCTGCTGGTGGGCCGCAGTGTGAGCGAACAGACGATGCGGGAGATCGACCAGGAAGTGCAGCGTATTTTGAACGAATCGCTGGCGAAGGTGCGGGAGATTCTGCGGGCTCGCCGCCAGGCGCTGGAAGCGGTGGCCAACCGGCTGATGGAAAAGGAGACCATCACCGGGGAGGAGCTGCGGGAGGTGATCGAGGCCAACCTGCCCAGCCCGCTGATCGTCCCCGGAACCGAGGAACCGCGGGCGCGTAAGTCGGCTGGACCTCCGGCCACTCAGCAGGAATCTCCGGGGAGCGAACCGGCAGCGGGCTCCTAAGCGGCTTGCCAAGGGGCAGCCGGCGAGGGCGTTGTCGCATCGGCCGGGTTGGCGCAGTTCCTTGGTGGAGGGGCCTTCTTTCCGGCAGGCAACCAGGGCTCGGCCTGCAAGCGTTCCAGCGGTCGTAGCGAGATTGGGTCAAGAGAGGGTTTTGCCGCTGCCGATGCCTGTAACAGATACTCCGCCGTTGTGCCCCCGGGAAGGGGGTTTGCAGGGCCTCCACGAGCCGGAGCCCCTGAGGATTGCACCCCCCAGGAGATGGATACATGCTTCGTTCGGTCGTGTTTGTTTTGGCAAGCTGGGCAATTTTAGTGGCTGTGAGCTCGGGGGTGAGAGCTCAGGAACGGGCTTACAGCCAACAATGGGGCGGCGTGGCCACCGCCGTGGATTACGAGCGGTTCTACCACTACCCCTATATTTACTACCCGCAGAACTACTGGGCTCCCAGCTACTTTCGCAGTGCCGATCACCTGTATTGGCGTTATCCGCCGGAGATGCAGATTCCGGTCTATAATCGCCAGTGGATGAACTACTACCCGGAAGCCCGACGCTTCCACCGGGGACATCACTTCATTCTGGATACCTTCTAAAGGCGGCAGCTTCGCAAGAGACAAAGACGCAACGGACCACCGACCCAGCCGCGCAACTTCGTGGCTGGGTTTGGTATTGGGGAGGCTGGTTGTGGTTCCGCTTCCGGGGAGTGGGGCGGGGGGATTTCTTCGCTTTGCCTCTTTGGCCCAGCCGGGGCAGTTGCTACGCTTGGTGGAAACGGAACTCCCAGGCGACAGCCCTGGAAGGCATTGGGATCGTGGCACGCGCGTCTCCATTGGGTTGGTTTTTCCGAGCGTGGTTTGGTCCGGCCCCCGGCGGTGGTTCGCAGAAGGCACCGGGCGGTCCGTGGTTGACGTTGTTTTTTGCCGCCTTGTTTTTCGTCGGCTGGTGCTTCTTTCTGGTCGTGCTGACCATGTTCGCCCTGCCGGAATGGCGGGTCAATCAGCGGTTCGTGCCCACTCGCTGCACCGTGCTGGCCAAGCGGCTGGCCACCCAGTTTGCCGGAGGAGAGCCCGCCTACCGCCCCGAAATCCTCATCAGCTACACGGTCCAGGGAACCACCTACTCGTGCTGGACCTACGACATCACGCAGGCCTATTGGGCCGAGAAGGAGGAAGTGCTGGCTGTGCTGCGCCGCTACCGCCGGCACCAGCAATACCGCTGCTGGTACGATCCGGCCGACCCCCGGCGGGCGGTGCTGGTGCGGGGATTCAGCGGGTATGTGTGGCTGCTGTTGTTGCTGCCTTCGGGCTTGATCCTGGTGGGGGGGGTGGGGCTTGCAGCGAGGCTGGTCAGTTGGCGTATTTCGGCGGAGCGTCGGGCGGCCCTGATGCAACAGGCGGCCCGCTCCCTCCCCCGACTGCAAAACGGAAGCGAACCCCCTCCGCCCTGCCTGCCCAAAGACCGTAAATACACCGACAGCCCCGGTGCCCGCTTGGCTTACCGGCTTCCGCTGCAAAACACCACCACGTGGAAGGTGGTCGCTTTTGGCCTGGGCTGCCTGGTGTGGAACGGCATGGCCACGGTGTTCGGCACGATGGCCGTGAACCACTTGTGGCGGGGACACTGGGACCTGTGGCTGCTGGGGGCGGCCCTGGTCTCCTTGGCCGTGGGACTGCGGATGTTGTTGGCTTGCCTGCGGCAGATCGGCCGCCTGGCCGTGCTGGGCCAGACGGTGATCGAGGTGTCCGATCACCCCTTCCGGCCCGGAAGGGAGTATCGCCTCTGGGTGGCCCAGTTGGGCCGCTTGCGGTTGCGGGTGTTTCGGGTGCTGCTGGTTTGCTACGAGGTGGCCGTGTTTCGCCAAGGGACCGACGAGCGCACCGAGGTTCAGTTGGTCTTCGCCCGCGAGCTGCTGCGGCTGCAAGATGTGACCGTCACTGCGGCCGAACCGCTGGAAGCCGAGCTGAGCGTAACGGTTCCCCCGGGAGCGATGCATTCGTTCCGGGCCGAGCACGGGGAGATCCGCTGGGAGGTGGTGGTGCAGGGAGTGCCCGGCTTGTGGCCGGAGTTCCGCCGCGAGTTCCCGGTGCTGGTGTATCCGCCGGCGCCGGTGCCGTCGGCTCCTCCCGCCCCCGATGCCCAACCCCAGGAAGTCATCGACCCCTGGACCGCCCGATGAGAGACCCCGCCATCATCATCCGCCTGGACGGCCCCCGGCGGACTTACCAGCCGGGGGAGGAGTTGGCCGGCTCCTGCCACTGGGAACTGGACCCCCAGGAGCAGGTGCGGCGGGTGGAGATTTCGGTGCTGTGGTACACCGAGGGGAAAGGGGAAGAGGACTTCGCCGTGCAC
>JALSGI010000193.1 GCA_026982835.1 Planctomycetota bacterium
ACCATCGTAGATCGCCTGGGCGTGGACTCGGTGGCCCGGGCGCAGTTGCAGGTGTTCGGCACCACGCCCACGATCGAGGAACTGTTCTGAAAAAAACCACTTGGGCGGTGCTTCCGCACCGGGGGCGTGGAGGCGTGGAGGCTTGGGGGGGTGCTTCCGCACCCGGCAAGAATCAGCTTGCGGCGTGCGACTTGCGCTGGTGCGCCGGAGCTTCCGCTCCGATGCAAGAACAAGCGTTAATCTCGCAACGGCGAGCCGCCAGCTTCAGCTGGCGGAGAAAAATAACGCAATGCACTTATCCGGTTCTCCCCGGGCTAAAGCCCGGGGCTCGCCAAAGCGAGAAAAAACGCCGACTCTCACACCAAACGGCGAGCCGCGGGCGTAAGCCCGCGGTTGAACAGCGAGCCGGGAGCACGAGTTCCCGGAGACGATCAGAAAGCGGTGCATGATTGCCGTGCTCTCCGTGGGCTTACGCCCACGGCTCGCGGTTGCAAGAACCAGCGCCAGCGGCAAAACAACCGCGGGCTTACGCACGGGGCTCGCCGGAGAAGAAGCGACTCGTTTTTGCTTGGAAACACTCCATCTTATGCTGGCATGCTAAACACGTACCCGGTTAAAGCCGGGGGCTCGCCACTGGGGGCTTCCGCACCGGTGTAAGCAGCGGGGTTGACTCTAGAATCGGCGAGCCGGGAGCGTAAGCTCCCGGTTGCTCTAAACAAAGCAACACTCGTACAGTTAAAAAACCGCGGGCTTACACCCGCGGCTCGCCGTTGCAAGAACCAACATCCGCAGCACCAAACAACCACACGCTCGGCGATGCAGCTGGCCGCGCCGGGATTTCGCCCCAGGCGGTCTACTGGGTGCGGCCAAGCTCCAGCCGACCAAGCGGGGTGTAGGTGGGTCCGCCGCGGCCCAACTGGCTGGCAAACACCACGGCCTGGTCCACCCACATCGATCCGGGAGCAAACGACTGGTGCCGTGCAAGCTCTCCGGCCAGGCGATCCATCTCCGGCCCGGCCCGCTTCACCCGCCCGATGGTCAGGTGTGGCTCGTAGGGTCGGGCCTCGCGCGGGTAGCCCAAGGCGTGCAGGCGATCCTCCACATCCCGTTGCAAGTGCTGAAGCTGCTCGCGCCCCCGGCCCACCCCCACCCATAGCACCCGAGGGCGCTGGATGCGGGGGAACGCTCCCACGCCCTGCAGCTCCAACTCGAACGGGTCGTAGGGGGCCACGGCCTGGGCCACGGCCCGGCACACCTGGGGCACCTCCGGATTGTCGATCTCGCCCAGGAACTTGAGCGTGATGTGCAGGTTTTCCGTCTCCACCCACTTCACGCCTGCTGCGGGGGAAGAGAGCCGGGTGATGAGCCGTTCCACCTGGTCTTTCAGCCGCGGGGCCAGCTCCACGGCCACGAACGTGCGAACACGGTTGCGCATGGCAGGGTGTTGGATCGAAAATCAAAAACTGAGCATTTGCTGGTAGCGGGCCATGCGGTCTTCCACGTCGTGCCGCTGGATGGCCCGCATCCGGTCCAGGCTGAAATCCTCCACCGTGAAGCTGGCCACCACGATGCCGTAGGCCATCGCCCGCTTGAGCGTCACCGGGTCCAGCTTGTCTTCGGAGGCCAGGTAGCCCATCATCCCCCCGGCGAAACTGTCCCCGGCCCCGGTGGGGTCCACCACGCGCGGGGTGGGATAGGCCGGCAGCACATAGGTTTCGTGCTGGCTGAAGAACATCGCCCCGTGTTCGCCCTTTTTGATGATCACGAACCGCGGCCCCAGCTCCAGCACCCCCTGGCCGGCACGGACCAGGTTCTCGTCGTCCATCAGCAGCCTGGCCTCGGCGTCGTTGAGCACCAGCCCGTCGATCTGCCGCAACAGTTCCAGCAGCTCGTCGTGCGTTTCGCGGATCCACAGGTCCATCGTGTCGGCCACCACGAGCCGGGCTCCGGGAACCTGCTTGAGCACCTGGAGCTGCGTTTCGGGCGAGCCGTTGGCCAGGAACACGTACTTGGCCCGCCGGGCCGCCTCGTGCAGCTCGGGACGGTAGTCGCTCAGCACGTTCAGGTGCACTTCCAGCGTTTCGCGGTCGTTCAGGTTGGGCAGGTACTTGCCCCGCCAGCGAAACGTCCGCCCGCCGGGAACCACCTGCAACCCTTGGGTGTCGATTCCCCGCTGTTGCAGCAGTTGGGTGTGTTCTTCGGGCCAGTCTTCGCCCACTGGTCCCACCAGCCGCACCGAGGAGAAGTAGCTGGCCGCGTAGGAGAAGAACACGGCCGAGCCGCCCAGCACGTCCTGCCGGGTTTCGGTGGGGGTTTCCACCGTGTCGAAGGCCACCGAGCCGACCACCAGCAGCGGCATGGAACCGTCCTTGCTTTGCGAGTTGTGCCCCCACTTTGCCCAATTCCCATTGCGGTGAGCCGATTATGGGGTAAGCCCCAGCCGGGAACAAGGGTAGGCATGAGCGACCATCGCGATTGAAGCCATGCACGTGTGTGGCGTGCCAGCCCAAGTTGGCACATCCCCGAACAAACAGCAAGCCGAAGGCTTGTCACGTTTCCACACACCCGCAGCAAAGGGCCACTCGGACCGGACAATCGGGGACAAGCACACGTTCCCGTGCCCTCCAACTCAAGCCCGAGTCGCATCGGCGCGGGTTTCTCCTGCCAAGCCACGCAGCCACGCTCACGCCGCCTGGTCATTCTCGGAAGCTACCAGCTGGGTCAAAGCTCCGGCCGGCACCGGCAGGGGGAGCAGCACCACCTCCGCCGGGAATGCCCCAAGCCGCCCGGGCAGCTGCGGCCAGGCGGGGCCTCCCAGCACGACGATCCGCCGAGGATGCAAAAGACGAGCCACCTGCTCGATCTCCCGCTGAGGATGCCGGGGGAACCAGCTCCCCGGCTCCCAAAAAACGATGCCGGGAGTACCGCCACCGGAGAAGTCCTGTATCTGCCGGGGACTCCCGGGCGGAAAACGCCGAACCGGCACGCCCAGAGCTTGCAGCTCCTCGGCCACAAAACGCCCTAGCTCCGCGTCCCCGGTCAGCACCCAACAGTCCCCCATACACCAGGAACGCCCTCCAGCGGAAGACAGACAGGAACCAGGCAGGGAAGCCGATCCCATAGGCACCACCTGCGGCTGACAAGTGCCCAACAGCGGAACCAAGGGGCCAAGGAAGCCCTCCCCGGGCGATGCGGGTTGCGGCCGTTGCCACTGCCGAACAAACCACGGCCAACTGTGCCAGGGGACCGCAAGGACTCCCGGCACGCCTGGCTCGGACCGGCCATAGCTGGCCGCACTCCACGGACCTTGCAACACCACCAGCCCGGCCAGAGGATACCGCCGTAGCAGAACCTGCAACGTCCCCTCGTCGAACTGCCCCGGCCGGTGCTCTTCCAGCACCAGCAGATCGGCCACCTCGGGCAGCCCGGCCAAACCGGCGGAGGCTCGGGGTGGCTTGGGCACCAGCCGCACCTGGGCCAGGGGCAACAATCGGCGCAGGGCCGCCTGCGACCAGGGCCGATCCGCCCGGCCAAACCATAACACCACCGGAGACTCTGCCACCGGGTTCCTCCTTGAGGCCCGCAGAGAGAGACCACTTGTAACCCTCACCGGGCAAACACGCTGCTTCCCATAGCAAACATTCCCGGGCTGGGCAAAGCCCGGCTCCCCCCTACCACAGCGGGAAAACGCACCCCTGGGGTGCAGGCACTGCAAGCGTTCAGGCGGAGAGGGCCTCGGGGTCTTGCTGGTCCTGCTGGTCCCAGTGCAGCACGATGCGGCGCCCCTCTTGCACGCTCTGCTCGGCCCGACGCACCACCACCAGCGCCCGGTAGGCATCTTCCAGGCTCTCGGTGCGGCGGACCAGGCTGGTCACGTGCCGGTAAAACTGGAGCAGCATCAGCTCGCCCAACGGACGCTCGCTCTCCAGGTTCTCCAGGTGCCGCCCGGCCGAGTCGAACCAGACGACCTTGTCCGGCCAGTCGATGAACGCGATCCCGTGCTCGCACTGCACCTGCAAGGCCGCCGGGGGGCGGAAGGAGACGGCCTCGGGCCAGGAAGAAGGGATGTACCTGCCGTAGCTGATATTGGCCATGGCCGACAGCTCCGGACGCTCCGGATGGGGGAACTCCAGGTGGATCAGTTGATAGTCCCCCTCGAACCGCCCCTGGGGCGAACCGTGAACCACCCCCAGCACCGAGCCCGGATCACGCCCCACCACGAACCGGCACAAGTCCACCAGCTCCACCAGTCCGGCAAAGGGACCGTTGGCCCCCAGCGGCTCCCCCTGCCGGGATGAAGGCTCCTGCTGCGGCACGCGCACGTGGCAGAACAGCAACCGGGGCTGGCCCAGCCGGGTGACGATGAGTTCCTTCAATCGCGTGGTGGCCGGGGCGTAGCGCTGGGGGAACTCGGCCATGAAGGCCACGCCCGATTGCAGGACGCTTTGCCGCAGGTGCTGTGCCTGCTGCAAGGAAAGCGCCAGGGAGTTGGTGCAGAAGACCGCCTTGCCCGCCTTGCACGCGGCCAGCACCGGCAGCACGCCGTACCACTGGGCCGAGAGCACCAGCAACGCGTCCACGTCCTCCCGCTGCA
>JALSGI010000194.1 GCA_026982835.1 Planctomycetota bacterium
GCTCTTCCAGGCGGCTGAACCGGCTGCGGATGGTGCGGAAGTTGGTCAGCGTGCCGCCCAGCCAGCGGTCGTTCACATAAGGCATGCCGCAGCGCTGGGCTTCCCGCTTGACGATCTCGGAAGCCTGCCGCTTCGTGCCCACAAACAGCACCACCCCGCCGCCGGCGGCCACCTGGGCCAGGTATTTCCGCGCCCGCAGCAGCCCGCGGATCGTCTCCCGCAGGTCGATAATGTGGATCAGGTTCTTCTTGGCATAGATGAAAGGCCGCATCTTCGGGTTCCAACGACTGGCCCGATGGCCGTAATGCACGCCGGCTTCGATCAACTCTTTGACCAGGACGGGAGTGGTCACCGTGTTCTCCTCGCGTTGTGACAGTAGGGGGCACTTGCGGGTTTCCCGGGACCGGACCGCTCGCTCCGGCCGCGCCGCCCGGGTACAAGCGGGGCGGAGCTACACAAAGGCTGCTTGTTGCTTCGGCGGGGGGATGCCAACTTGCAGGGGACACCCGGCGCCGCAAGGGGCCTTGCCCGAGGGGCAAAGCCGATGCCAGAGGAAAGCCAAGGCTGGTAAGCACTTGATGCTACCAGAGCCCTGCGGCAAGGTCAACGCCGGGAAAAAAGAAAGTCGGGGGGATGGGGCCGGGCGGGTGATAGCGTCGGCTTCCGCCGATTATTGCCGCCGCAAGGGGGTTCACTGGGGCAGGTTCAGCACCCGCTCCATCGCCTCCACTAGCGGGCGGTCGCACCCCTGGGCCACCCATTGCCAGGAGTGGCGCACGAACCCCTCGCGCTGGGCGGCCCGGGTGGGCACGTAGCCAGGCCAGCACTCCCCGTAGCCCAGGCACACCACGAACTGCTCCGGGGCCATGCGTTGGGCCAGCAGTTGAAAACCGACGAAGGTTTCGCCGGGAAACAGCAGCAGCCGCACCGGGCCCAGCTCCACGCAGGGGAAATCCAGCGCCGGCTGCTTCTGCAGCCGCCTCCGCGTGGCCAGGCTCATGGCGGCCAGGATGCGGTTGCGCTGCGACTGCCGCGGATCTTCCAGCACTTGCCGCAGGGCCGGTTCGGTAAACGGCTCGTCGCGGCGAAAGGGGAGCTGAAGCGGCACCACGTGCAAGCGCATCCGCTCCAGCGGCACGCGCCGCGTGGCTTGCCAGGCTCGGACCATCCCCTGGTGCAGCCGCTGCCCCAGCACCCGGCGCATCCGGGGCGAGCGGTCGTTGTACTTCCCGGCCGTCACGTCCCCGCTACAGCCGGAGGCGTACATCTGGAACACCTCCGGGTGGTCTTTTTGGCGCAGTCGCCGGGCCACGCCGGGAAAGTCGGCGCTGACTTCCCCCCGGCCGTAGATGCTCATCGGGTGCGTGGCATACACGTGCAGGGCAAGCAGCGGGCGCCGGTGGTGCCAGAAGCTGAGCGTACGCAGCCAGGGATCGATTTCCCCCTCGGGCGCCTCGCGGTAAAAGGCCACCGAGCCGGAACCGCTGCCGCGGCTGAAATCCACCCGGCCGTCCGGATGCACCACCCGGCGGTTGGAAGCCACGCGCTGCACCCGGCCGCGGCCCAGGCCCAGGTGCGTGACCGGCTGCGGCCGGCGGAGGCTTTTCTCCATCGCGGCCACCGTGCGCTGCAAGGCTTGCCGGTGGAACTTCGGGTCGAACAGCTCGTTTTTCAGGCCCACGGCGTCCAGCAGCTCCTGGGCTCCGTGGTCCACCACCGGGGCGTCGTGCTGGTGGACGCTGGAGAGGAGCACGCACTGGGGATCGGTTCCGGCGGCCCGGGCCAGCTGCGTGCGCCAAAGCTCGAAGGAGCGATTGCGTATCTCGCACCAATCCACCGACACCACCACCAGCGGCTTGCCCGGCCCCAAGAGCACAAAGCCGCGGGCCTCCAAGGGGTCGAGCACGCGGCGGGCTTTGGTGGGCAAGATGCCCATACAGCGGTGGCCCAGCGGAATGGTCACCTCGGCGGCAAAGGGGGCCAGGGCCCAGGCGGGTCGGGCCCGGGCGGCACACGCGCGGCCCGGACGCAGCCACGCAGCCAGGCCGGCCGTGGCGGTCGCTTGCAGCCAGCAGCGGCGGGAGAATTGGTGCGGCATGGAGAGTTGCTCCACAGAAGGGGAGGGTTTTGCAGACGACATTCTGTTGCGACCCCCTGCCTTTTAGGTATTCGATTGCTCCACGGGCGAGGGGGCTTCGGGGGCCGACTGCTCGGCGGCATCTTCGGCTTCCAGTTCGGCCATTTTACGCCGGTGGTAGCGCCACCACCAAACCAGCACCCCGGCGGCCAGGAGCACCAGCACCGCGACCGTCACGGCCACCTGCACACCGTGAGCGTCCTGCAAAAAACGCTGGAAGCTCTTGCCGAAGAAGTAGCTGAGCCAGTAGCCCAGCCCCACCACCACCGCGGCCGAAATCCCGTCGATGAACAAAAACCGCGACAGCGGCAAGGCCAGCACGCCCAGGGCGATGTACATCGGGCCGCGGATGCCGACCAGGAACCGGGCCAGGAAGAACACCTTGAGCCCGTGGCGGCGGATCATCCGCTCGGCGCGGGCTTCGGTCCTGGGGTTGACGATCTGCGAAAACCAGCCGTGGCGGCGAAACAGCCGCCTGCCAAACACCCGGCCGATGCTGTACATGGCCGTATCGCCCGCCAGCGCCCCGATCATGCAGGCGGCGTAGCCCATCACCGGGTCCAGCTTCCCCAGCGAGGCGGCGATGCCGGCGGCCACGATGGGCACTTCCTCGGGCAGGGGGAGACCGCAGCCGGTGAGGAACAACACCACTACGATCCCCAGGTACGAAGCCAGGTATTCTTCCATGGGGGCGATCCACGGGGAGTGGGAACGACCAAAGCCGGGCATGTCGATTTTGTACCAAATCCCCGACAAAGCCAGACCAGCTTTATCCAGATCGGTACTGTCCAGGCTGCCGGTTCCGTCAAACCGGGGCGGAGGCTACGGGCGGTTGAGCCGCTGGAGCAGTTCCAGCACGGCCTGGGCCTGGGGGACCTTCAGCAGCGTGATGGTAAACGGTTCGTTGGCTGCCACCTGGCTGGAAAGCAGCGCAAGCAGTCCCTCGGGCCGCTCCCCCACGCGGAGAGTTCCCCGGCCGCCGCGGTGGGCGCGCAGGCGAAGCGGCCCAAAGGGGCGTTCCAGGCTGCGAATGGGCCAGAAATGAGAGCCGTTCAGTACCAGCACCCGCTGATTGGTAATGGCGTAGTGGTAGCGTGCGGTCCGTTTGCGTTGCCAGAAAAACGGCCCCACGCACAGCAAGGCCCCGATGCCCAAAAGCGCCATGGCTGCCAGCAAGGCCACCACCGGCAGCCAGAGGCCGTCCTGGGCCATCTGCTGCCAGTGCCGCACTTGGTAATGCAAAAACACGCTCACGGCTCCGATCAGCAAGCCGCCAAACAGCATGGACACCACATCGCCCAGCCGCCACTCTCCCCCGATGGGCTTTCCGTGCCAGAGCACCCGTTCGCCTTCATCCAGTACGGCCAGTAGCGGTCCGGGGACATGTTCCCTGTCCACCGCAGGTAGTCCATCGGGAAGGGGGATTTCCCGGGCGTCGTCCACGCCGGCCAGTCTCCGGCACTGCCGCCGCAGTAGGTGATAAGGACGAGTGATGTCCTGCTGGCTGTAAAGGGGCACGACGAACCCGGCGGAGGCTTGCAGGAAGCGGGGACCGGGGAGCCAGCTTCGCTGTGAAATCTTGTCGGCCACTTCCAGGTGGCCTGGCCCCCCGACAACCCCCCGCAGGGCGATTACTCCGGCGTTTTCCAGGTCCAGGAAAGAACAGTCCGGATTTTCGGTTCCTCGCAACAGGCCGAGGCGATGGGTGGTAAGCAGATAATGCCAGCCGGGGTGGGCCAGGTGAGCCACCAGGGCCGTTTCCGGAATGAATTCGTGCCAGAGGATTTCTTCTCCTGGCTCCAGCAGCGTGGTGCGTAGCTGCCGGAGGTGTTCTTCCTCCAGCGGGCCGGGGGGCAGGTAGAGCCCCTTGCCCCGGCAATAGCGGATACTAGACCCCCAAGGCATGTTCTCCTCCAGCTTCCGTGGCACCTTACCAGTCCCGACGCATCACGCGGTCCAGCCATTGGTAAACCCGGCGGCGCACCGGGTCGGGAAAGTCGTGCTCACAGTCCGGGTACAAAAACTCCAGCCGCTGCTGGGCCCCCAGCAGCCGATACACGCGACGCACCTCCACCTCCAGCAGCTTCACTCCGCGGACATCAAAGTTGTGGTCCCGAAGCGGGGAACTGGTCAAAAAGGCCCGGGGGGCCAGCACACCCACCAGCTCGTAAAAGTCGAACGGCACCCGATCCGGGTCGTTTCCGTACCAGCGGGCGATCCGGGGCATGTAGCGGAGGCTGGTCCAGCCCTGAAGCCGCCCCCCGTAGTAATAATGAAACGGCGTGAAGCCGCAGCTTGTCACCACCACCCGCAGCCGCCGGTCGAACGCGGCCACGAAGATGCTGTTGTGCCCCCCCAGCGAATGGCCGATGGTGCCGATGCGGTCCGGATCGACCTGGGGCAGCGACTCCAGCAGGTCCACCGCCCGGATGTGGTTCCAGATGC
>JALSGI010000195.1 GCA_026982835.1 Planctomycetota bacterium
AGACCCACGACCCAAGACCCAAGACGGCGCAAGCCGCACGCCGACTCGCCGACTCCCCCCGCTTACGCGGGGGGCTCTTGGTCGTGCAAGTTGACGTTTGTTCTCACCCCGGTGCGGCAGCACCGTCCGCAAGACCCACGACCCAAGACCCAAGACGGCGCAAGCCGCAAGCCGACTCGCCGACTCCCCCCGCTTACGCGGGGGGCTCTTGGTCGTGCAAGTTGACGTTTGTTCTCACCCCGGTGCGGCAGCACCGTCCGCAAGACCCAAGACCCAAGACCCAAGACGGCGCAAGCCGCACGCCGACGCTACTGCGGCCGTTGCCAGGGCACCTGGCCCCCTCGCTGGATGTGCCGGCGAAGCTCCCCGGCCAGGCGGCGATACTGCTGCGGGGCCTGGCCCAGCAGGTTTTGCTTTTCCTGCGGATCGCGCTGGAGGTGAAACAGCTCCGGCGGGCCGAAGGGGGAGTTTTGCACCAGCTTCCAGGGGCCCCAACGCAGCGCCTCGATCGTCTTGCCCCCGTAACGCAAGCCCCCTTCGCGGCGGACGAAGTAAAGCGGCCGCTGGGGCCAACGCACATCGGGCTCTCCCTTCAGGTAAGGCAGAAACGAACGCCCGTCGATCCCCGGAGGCAGCTCGCCGCCGGCGGCCTGGACCACCGTGGCAAAGATGTCCATCGTCAGCAGCACTTGCCCGCAGCGGGAGCCGGGGGCCACCACGCCGGGCCAGCGCACCACGGCCGGCACGCGCAGGCCCCCTTCGTACATGCTCTGCTTGCCGTCGCGCCAAGGACCGTTGTTGGCCCCGGCCGAAAGCTGTCCCCCGTTGTCGGAAGTAAAAATCACCAGCGTGTTCTTCCCCAGGCCCGTCTCCTCCAACGCCGCCAGCACCTGCCCGATGCCGTGGTCCATGTGCTCGATCAGGGCCACCAGCTTGGCTCGCCGCATGGGAAGCCCCGGGTGCCGCTTCTGCACCCGCTTGAGCCACTCCGGCGGCGGCTGGATGGGCGTGTGCGGGGCGTTGTAGGCCAGGTAGAGGAAAAACGGCTCCTTGGGCCGCTGCCGGGCGTGCCGGTGGAGAAACTCCACGGCCCAGCCGGTGAACAAGTCGGTGGCGTGCCCCTGGGGATCGATGATCCGCCGGCCGTCGTGCATGTAGTTGATGCCGTGACGGCGGTGGGTCCAGTAGTCGTCCATCATGTCGCCCAGGAAGGCCCGCACGTACTCAAACCCCCGCAGATGGGGCAGGTTCGGCTCCCGCAACCCCAGGTGCCACTTGCCCACGATGGCCGTATGGTACCCTGCCCGATGCAGCACCTGCGGCAGCAGCACCGCCCGGGGAGAAAGATAGCCCCAGTTGTTCTCCGCGTGGGTGCGGATCACCCCCGGCACGCCCACCCGGTCCGGGTAGCAGCCGGTCAAAAGCGCCGCCCGCGTGGGCGAGCAGACCGGGCAGTTGGCGTAGAAGTTTTCCAGCACCATTCCCTGCTGGGCCAGGCGGTCGATGTAAGGGGTGCGGATGTCGCGGGCCGCTTGCTGGTAGCTTACATCACCGTAGCCAAGGTCGTCGGCCAGAATGACCAGCACGTTGGGCCGCCGGGGGGCTTGGGCCGCCGCAGGCAAGGCGCCCAGGAGCAGCAGGGCCGCTGCCAGCAAGACCAAGGCGCAGCTGCGTCGGCAGATGCGGGAAACTTGGGCGATTGCAATCCCAGGCATGGTTTTCACCTCGTGGTGGTCTCTCAGATAAGTTCAAGTTCTGTATTATCGTGGCTCGCCGAGTCGTCTCTTGCGAGTCCGTGTTTGTTCTTGTCCGGCGAGCCGCGTGCGTAAGCACGCGGTTGCTTTGGCCGCGCCGAATCGTCTCTTGCAGCCGCGAGCCGTGGGCGTAAGCCCACGGAGAGCATGACCATCGAACGCCGTTTTCTTGTTCATTCTCCGGGAGCTAAAGTTCCCGGCTCGCCGGGTTGTGTGTTAGCGCTGATTCTCGCCCGGAGCGGAAGCTCCCAGTGGCCGACGGCGTGGCCGTCCTCCGCCAGCTGAAGCTGGCGGCTCGCCAAGCCTCCAAGCCCTCCCCGAGCTGAAGCTCGGGGCTCGCCGTTCTCTCGCTCCCTCCACGCCTCCAAGCCCACCGCGGCGGTTCACCGGGCCAGGGACTGCTCGATCCGCCGGCGCAGTTCCGCCTCGGAGACGCCCTGGATGAGGAACTGCTTCTGCGGCGAAGTGGCCCCGCGCACCAGGCGGATGTCCGCCTCGGGCACCTGCAGCACGTCGGCCAGCAGCCGCACGAGGACCCCATTGGCCTTGCCCCGTTCCGGCGGTTCCTTTACGCCCACGCGGAGTTTCCCGCCGTGGACGCCCTGCAGGCCGGGGCGTCGGCTGCGCGGCTGCACTTTTACGCCCAGCAGCACGCCTCGGGAAGTCCGCTTCAGCTCAACTTCGTTCAAGGTCCAGTCCCTCGTACAGCGCCGAACCGATGCGGACGATGGTCGCCCCTTGAGCCACGGCCAGGGGGAAATCGTCCGACATGCCCATCGACAACTCCCGCAACTCGACTCCCGGCGGACAAAGCGGCTGCAACTGGTTGCGCAAACCGCGCAGCAGCCCGAACTGACGGCTCTTTTCCTCCGGCGAAGCCCCCAGGCCGGACATGCCCATCAGCCCGCATATCTCCAGGTCGGGAAGCTCCTCCAGGCGGGGGACGATCTGGGGGAGCTCTTCGGGGCGGAAGCCCCCTTTTGCCTCCTCGCCGGAGATGTTCACTTGCAGCAGCACCTTGGGTCGCACTCCGGCGGCCTGGGCTTCCTGCTGCAAGGTCTGCAACAACGGCCAGCGATCCCCGGAGTGGATCCAGCGGGCGTAGCGGAGGGTGCGGCGGACCTTGTTTCGCTGAAGGTGGCCCACCTGGTGCCAGACCACTTCCCCGGGCAGCGCCTCGGCCTTGCGCCACAGTTGTTGCGGGCGGCTTTCGCCCAGGTGGCGGCAGCCCAGCCGCACCAGCTCGGCGGCCACTTCTTCCGGGACGTACTTGGTCACAGCCACCAGCAGCACCGGCTGGCCGCTGCGTCCGGCCTGGCGCAGCGCCTGCTCCAGGCGTTGCTGGATGCAGTGCAGGTTGTGTTGCAGTTTTTCGGCGATATCGGGCAAAAGGGGCATGGTTTCCACTTCCCCCGCTGGGGCGGCGTGCTTCCGCACCGGCGAGCATCGGTTTGCGGCCCGCGACGTGCGGCTTGCGCAAGGTGCTTTCGCACCCGGCGAGCCCGCGGCTTCAGCCGCGGGAGATGATGCTTCCGCTGCAGTGCAAGAACAAGCGCGGTTCAGCCAGGTGCGCAGCGTACAGCCGCCGGCGCACCAGGCCGCCACCGGTGGCTCCACTGTACCACGAGCCGCAAGCGGGGATAAGTTCCCCGGTGGTGGAGCGGAGGAAAGGATCGCCTAGAATGAAGGAAGAGGCCCGCGAGGGCTTCGGCGACCGTGCCGCCGGTTCGGTTCCCAGGTGGGTGATCCGAAGCGAGGGAGAGTGCGTTGGCGTCGCTATTTGTCATTTGGGGGAACGACCAGGGGATGCGGTACGAGTTGTCCGCCGCCCCGGTGCGGATCGGCCGCGACTTGGACAACACGATCCAGCTGCACGATGCGGAAGTGTCGCGGCATCACGCCGAGCTGCACCGGCAGGGGGGGCGCTGGGTGCTGGTGGATCGGGGCAGTTCCAACGGCACCTTCGTCAACAGCCACCGTGTCCAGCGGCACGTGCTGCGCAGCGGCGACCAGATCCAGATCGGCCGCACGCTGATGCTTTTTACCGCGGAGGAAGTCCAGGCGACGGCGGAGACCTCCGGCGTGGAGATCCGCCAGGATCGCACGGAAGAACCCTCGCGCATCCTGCACACCGTGCGGCAGGAGCAAGGGAGCCAGATTCTCCAGGAAGCTTTGTTGCTGGGCCGGGCCGACACGCAGAGCCGCTACACCCGAGGGCTGCGGCTGGTGTACGAGGCGGCCCGCACCGCCACCGGCACGCTGGACATCCACCAGTTGCTCCAGCGCATCCTGCACCTGGTGTTCGAGTTCGTCTCGGCCGATCGCGGCTGCGTGCTGCTGGCCGAAGCCGATTCGCAACGGCTCACCCCGGCCGTGCAAATCTCCCGCAGCGGCACTGCCCGGGAGCCGCTGGTCATCAGCCAGACCATCCTGGACTACGTGCTCCAGCGCGGCCAAGGGGTGCTAACCACCAACGCCCAGGCCGACCAGCGCTGGACCTCGGCGGCCAGCATCCGCCAGCTGGGCATTCGGGAGGCGATCTGCGTGCCGATGCAGGGGCGTTACGGGCTGGTGGGAGCCATGTACATCGACACGGCCACCACCGTGCGGGAAGTGCTCCAGTCCCAGGGCCGGGAAACCCGTTTCACCCCCGAGCACCTCACCCTGCTGATGGCCATCGGCCACCAGACGGCCTTGGCCGTGGAGGATACCCGCTACTACCAGGCCATGCTGCAAGCGGAGCGTCTGGCGGCCATTGGGCAGGCGGTGGCCACGCTGTCGCACCACATCAAGAACATCCTGCAAGGGATTCAAGGGG
>JALSGI010000196.1 GCA_026982835.1 Planctomycetota bacterium
GTTCCTCCTGTTGGCTCAGCGTCACCGCCCGCAGCCCCTCCATCAGCACCATCCGCTGCGCGTTGGCGTTGCGCTTGATCTGGTCCAACTCGGCCCGCCAGCTGGGCGTGTCCAGGTCCCACAGCGACACCGCCCGGGTGTCCCCCACCGCCCGCACCTGGATCAGGCGATCCGGGGCATCCGGATCCGGGCAGATCAACAGCAGCTCCTCCACCAGCGGCGGCCCGGTGGGATTGGCCGGCTCTGTGGTCGTGGGGCTCCAGATGACCAGCGTTTCGGGAAACAACCAACCGGCCGCCTCGGTATGCACCACCATCACGCCCGGCTCGGCCGCCGTGGCGTAGGCCGCAGCCACCTGGCGGCGGATGTAGTCCATCACGGCCAAGGCCTGTTGCGAGGCCTGCTGGCTGGCCTGCACGTACTGCCCGCCGGTGCTCACCGCGCTGGTCAGGGCACCCACCATCACGGCAATCAGCCCCGTGACCGCAATGGCCAGCAACAGCTCAATCAGCGTGAATCCCTTGCTCCGCATCGGCTTGCCATCATGGAGGAGGAACATAAGCAAATATCCGCCGCACCCGAGCCAACTCTTGCACCGCCCCGTCGGCGCCCACGTAAAGAATCTTCACCTCTACCGCCCGAATCCGGCTCGTCTGGCCCGGGGGGAGGTTTCGGGACCAGTCGGCCGGGTCCACGTAGTGCACCCGCACCTGCTGCTGCCAGGACTGGAAAATGCGGCTTTCCAGCTGCAGGGCCGGATGCCGCCAGCCCCCTTGGCCGTCCCCCTGCCCAACGGCCACATCCCAGCTGTCCACCGGGGGAGCGGCCGTGTATTGGGCAAAATCGTCAATATCGTCGTATTGGCTGCGACTGGGGCCTTCTGCTGGTCCGGGTCCCAGGGGCCATTGTTCCGGGTCGGCCCCGGCGGCGTGATAGCGCTTGCCGGCGATTTCATCGGCCAGTTGCTCGGCCAGTCCCTGGGCTTGCAGCCAACGGATCATCCTTTCGTTGGAGTGGTAAGTGCTGTTCAGCGCCAGTACTACCGCCGCCCCGGCCAGCGTGCAGAGGGTGATGGCCGTCAGGGCCTCCACCAGCGTGAAGCCGCGATTGGAGATGCACCGGGCACGCATCGTGCAAGGCTCCTGGCAGGGGAAGAAAAAAGGCGCAGCAGGCTTGCGGCGGACCCTTCCTGCTGCGCCGGTGCCCTTCGCCCCTCCCCAAGGCGTCGGTGCGCAAAAACTATAGGTCACCTGCGCGCCGGGTCAAAAAACTTCTTCCCGAAAATGGCCCAAACACGGCCCAGAAGCTCCAGATCCCGGCCGGCCGTGGCTCCTTGGAGTGCGGAAGCTTGCTTCCGCTTATATTTGCTCCGGCTAGCCGGAGCGAAGCCACAGCGGCGGCAAGCCGCCGCACTCCACACGGCGCTCCGAGAGCTCGTGCTCCCGGCTGGCCGTGGTGAGCAAGAATCGACGCTCGTTCTTGCTTCGGCGAGCCCCCGGCTTTGTACGTGTTTAGCGTGCCAGCACAAGACGAAGCGCCCCCAGAGCAAAAGAGTTGATTTTTGTCCGGCGAGCCGCGTGCGTCAGCACGCGGTTGGCGAGCCCTCGGGCTTTAGCCCGGGGCGAGCCGAACAAACACCAGTGTGTTGACCTCCTCCGCCAGCTAAAGCTGGCGGCTCGCCGTTCAAACGCCGGCTTGAGCCGGCGGAGAGCAGCCGGACGCGGCCTCGGCTCCCAGAGAAATTTCTTCGAAGAGCGGCTACGCCAAGGGTTGCAGTTCCATCGTCTGCGGCTGGAAGTGGTCCAGCAATTGCTGATCCACCACGGTATCCACCAGGTAATAGAGCAACCGCCGCAGGGATTCCGGTTCCACCTGGTCGGCCACGGCTTCGGCCCGCTGCTGGTACTTCTCCACCAGCCGCACCGCCTTGAGAAACACCCCGGCCTTCTCGTACAGAGCCCGCACACGCGGCACCACTTCCGGTGAAGCCTGGGCCACGTACTGCTGGAGCTGCTGTTGCTCTTGCGGGTCCAGGGCTTCCAGGGCTAGGGCCCACAGCACCGTAGGACGCCCGCCCAGCACATCGGCCGCGGCCTGGAGCTTGTTGTCCTCGTCGCCCAGCCAGTCCTTCAGATCGTTGGTGATCTGGAAGGCGATGCCCAGATGCCGGGCGAACTGGGCCAGAGGCTCTTTCAGCCCATCCACCTCCCCGGCCAGGCGTGCTCCCACGTACAAGGCGGCCTCGAAGGCCGGGGCGGTTTTCAAGGCGTAGATTTTCAGGGCATCCACCGGGGCCAGGGGGCGCTGCCACGCGTCGCGCCACATCAGCTCGGTCCCTTGGCCTTCGGAGAGTTTCATGTGGGCTTCGGCCAGTTTTTCCAGGATGTCGGCCGCTCGCTGGGCCCCCAGGGACGCCGCTTCGCGGGTCACCAGGCGGTAGCCCAGCCCGATCAGATAGTCCCCCACGTTGATCGCCGTGGGGATGCCGTACTTTTTGTGCAGCGTCTGCTCGCCGTAGCGGAAGGCGTCGTCGTCCTCGATGTCGTCGTGCACCAGCGAGGCCTTGTGGAACGTCTCGATCGACATGGCGCAGCGGAGCACTTCCTCGGGCAGGTTCTCCGCTTCGGCGGCCCCGTCGGGGCTGGTGCAGGGCGAGCCGGTCAAGGCGTCATAGACGGCCAGCGTGATGAACGGCCGGGAATGTTTTCCCCCCTTGGCCAGAAAGTCGTAAGCCAGCGCCTCGGTCACCGCCAGCGTGTCCAGGCGTTCCAGTTGTTTCTGATCGATGGGGATGGGGCCTTCCTTGTACCGAAGCGGCGGGGCCAGTTGCCGCAGCTGCTCCGGCTGGAACATCCGGTTGGCCGCCCGCATCAGGTGCAGGTATGTCTGCGTCTGGGCCTGCTGGGGCCGATAGGGCAACTGCACCATCTCCAGCACCCAGTCCTCGTCCACCGAGGTGTTGCGGCAATCGCTGGAATGAAGCGGCACGGCCATGCAAGGAATACCGGCCAGGAGGATCTTGTCCAGGGCCTTTTCCAGCACGTTCAAGCAGGCCACGCCCACGATGGCATCCACGTAGCCCGAGACGATGATCTTCATCACAATCGGCGACCCTTCGGCCACCAGCACCTTGTAGCCCAGGTCCTCGGCCTTGATGCGAAAGTCGGCGATGGCACAGGCGCCGCACTTGCGGCAGTCCAGGCCGAACTCGTCGTAATCGGCCGGGCAGCCTTCGGCGTGCTTCAGGCAATGCGGCAGCAGGAACAGCCGCCGGTGGTAGGGGACGGCCGCCACCTGCGATTGCCAAAACGCGCTGGCCAGCATCACCATCGTCCAGCCCAGGTAACCTTCCGGCTGCTGGTGCTTTTCCAACAGTAACCGGGCGGCCGCCTCCATTTGTTCCTTGGAGAGCGGCTGGGACTTATCCATTTGCTGGGCCATCTCGCAGCAGGCGCGGCGAAGCACCTCGCGTAGTGTGCGGTCTTGGGGCACATGCTTCAGGTGGCTGGTGCTGCGACGACGGCGCCGGCGCAGTTGGGCATGTTGCGAAGAATCCACGGATGCGGTGGCCAAGATTCAACCCTTTCCGAAAACGCGGGAAGCGGCTCTTCCCGCAGGCATGTGGCTGGGCACAACGACGCAGTGGCCCGCAGGGGCCCTTGGCCCTCTCCAGGCACAAATTTCCGGAAACCTCCAGTATCCTTTTAGGTTAACGTCGCCCGGGAAGGATGCAACTTACAAAACGCCACACAGGCCCGAGACAAGGCCGCGGCGGTAAAGGTTATCGGATACATCCGCTCGAAATACCAGAGTTTTGCGAAGTAAAAGCCGATGGGGGAAACCTGCTGCCAGCGGTCCTCCTCCACGGCCTGCACCAGCCAGCCAAGCCCCCGCTGCAACGCAGGCGAGGGGTCCCCCGTCGCTCCTTCCAGCTCCACCAGGGCCTCCACGGCCAAGGCGGTTTCCTCGACCGAGGAGAGGGACTCGGCACCCCGGGCCGGCTCCGGCTGGGCGCCGAAGTGTCGCCCCAGCCCCAGCGAGCCCCAGCCCCCGTCGGCGTTCTGGTGCTGCTTCAGCCACGTGGCGCCGCGTCGGGCCTGGAGGGACTCCTGCTGTCCCAGGGCCGCGTAGGCCAGCAGCACCCGCGCTGTGCCGTACACGGGGTTTTCTTCCTGGGGATGGTACTGGTTGCCAAACCACAAGGGCACCCAGCTTCCATCGTCTCGCTGGGTTCGGGCCAGGTAGGCCAAGCCACGCCACGTGGCCTGTTCCATCCGCCGGCAGAGCGTGGCCCGGGCAGGCTCGCCCCTCCAGAGCCTCTGCCACAAGGCGAAGGCCCGCAGGGCGTGGGCCGTCAGGTCGCAGGCCGAGCGATCAAAGGGGAGCGTGCCCCAGCCACGGCAGAAGGTAGGCCAGCCCCCGTCGCGGTTCTGCAACTGCAGCAACCACACGGTGCCGGCCCGGGCCGCTTCGTCCACCGCGGCTTGCCGCTGCGGGGGAACCCAACCCCCCTGCTGCATCCGCCCCAGGGCCAGCAGCGCCCCGGCCGTATCGTCCGCATCGGGCACCC
>JALSGI010000197.1 GCA_026982835.1 Planctomycetota bacterium
GGCCAATGGGCGATTTTCGTTTTCGCAAGCAGTACCGCCTGCGACACCGGCGCGAGTTCCAGCGCGTGTTTTCCCAGCGGGTCCGGGCCAGCAACGACGTGCTGCTGGTCTATGGAGCCCGAAACACCTACGATTACCCTCGGCTGGGACTGACCGTTTCCCGCAAGGTGGGCAAAGCCACGCGACGCAACCGATGGAAACGCCTGATCCGCGAAGCGTTCCGCCTGAACCGGCACCGGCTCCCGCAAGGGCTGGACCTGGTGGTGATCCCGCGCCCCCAGGCCCAACCCACGCTGCAAAACGTGACCGAAGCCCTGGTGCAACTGGCCTGGCGCGTGAACCGCAAGCTGAACCGGCGCCGGCGGCCCCCGCCGCAAGAGGGCTCCGACGGCTCGGAAGGCTCCTTGCCCAAGCCCCCGCCGAGCTGTTGATCCTGCTGGTGCGCTGCTACCAGTGGACCCTCAGCCCGTTGATCGGACGCCAATGTCGCTTTCGGCCCACCTGCAGCAATTACTTCATCCAGGCGGTGCGCAAATACGGGGCACTTCGCGGCTCGTGGCGGGGCTTGTGTCGCATCTGCCGCTGCCATCCCTGGCATCCCGGCGGGTACGATCCCCCGTAGGCGAAACGCAAGCCCGGGCCGCACTACCCGGCCAGCGACTCCCAAGCCGGGGGGAGGAAGTCCAGCAGATCGGTAGCCGTCAGGGAAATCTCTCCCAGCTCCCCAGCTGCCAGATCGCCCGCCTTGCCGTGCACAAAAGCGGCCAACCGGGCGGCCTGGTAGGGGGGAAGTCCCTGGGCCAGCAGGGCGCCCACCACGCCGGTGAGTACGTCTCCGGTGCCGCCGGTGGCCATGCCCGGGTTGCCGGTAAGGTTTTCGCTTACGTGCTGGGGGTCGCAGACGATGCTGCGATGCCCCTTGAGAACGAGCACCACCTGGTGCTGGCAGGCGAATCGCCAGGCCGAGCCGGGGCGATCCTGGGCCACTTGGGCCGTAGAGAGCCCGGTGAGTCGAGCAAACTCGCCCGGGTGCGGGGTGAGCACGCGGGAGTGGGGGGCTTGCCGGGGCAGACCTGCGGCGGCCAGGGCGTTCAGCCCGTCGGCGTCCACCACCAGCGGGAGTTCCAATCGCGTATAAAGTCGCAGGACCAGTTGCTCCAGTTGGCCGCCGCGTCCCAGTCCCGGTCCCAGGGCCAGGGCTGTGGCTCGCCCAAGCAGCGGCTCAAGCTGCTCCAGGGCCGCCAGGGTGAAGCGGCCTTGCTGGTCGCAGTCCAAGGGCCAGACCATGTAAGCCGGCTCGAACGCGGCCACCACCGGTTGCACCTCCCGCGGCACGGCCAGTGTGACCAGCCCCGTCCCGCTGCGCAAGGCGGCCATGCCGGCCAGGGCCACCGCCCCGGCCATGCCGCGGCTGCCCCCCAGCACGAGCAGGTGCCCGTAATGCCCCTTGTGGCTTTGCCGGGGACGGGGCTCAAGTCGGGGCAAGGGGCTGCGGTCCCAAGGCAGCGGGGAACTCATGGCGAGCCTCCTTGGGAAGAGGTCTCCGGCGGAGATGCCTGGGCGGGGAGTGTTTCGGTGGCGGCTGTGGCCTGGGCGATCATGGCCGCCAGGTAGCCGGCCTTGAACCCCGCGTCGATATTCACCACGCAGACGTTGGCCGCACAACTGTTGAGCATGGCCAGCAGGGCCGCCACCCCGCCGAAGTTGGCCCCGTAGCCCACGCTGGTGGGCACAGCCACCACGGGCACCGCCACATGGCCTCCCACCACACTGGGCAAGGCCCCCTCCATGCCGGCTGCGACCACCACCGCCTGGGCTTGTTGCAGCCGGGGCATGCAGGTCCAGAGCCGGTGCGGTCCGGCCACCCCCACGTCGGTCACAAGCTCCACCTGGCTGCCCATCCAGCGGATGGTTTGCTCTGCTTCGTGAGCCACGGGCAAGTCGCTGGTGCCTGCGGCCACCACGGCCACCAGTCCCAGCGGAGGGCCGGATCGACAGCAGCCCAGGCGGAACGTTCGCCCCCGGGGATGAAACTCTCCTTGTGGGAACTCTTGCCGCAGTAGCAAAGCGGTCGGCTCATCCACTCGGGTCACCAGTGCCGTGGCGGAGTGTTCCAGCAGCCGGTGTACGATCTGGACCACTTGCTGGGGAGTTTTTCCCTGGGCAAAGACCACCTCCGGGTAGCCGCAGCGGCCTGGGCGATCCAGGTCCACCAGCGCCCCCGGCGCGGAGGCCACGCCGCAGGAGGCGGCCTGGGCCAGGAAAGTGCTCCAGCTCCAACCTTCGGCCCGAGCACGCTGCAACAGTTGGGCAATCTGTTCCCAGTTCATGAGGGTGGTTCCTGGTCGAGGAGTTCCCAGCCGGGGCGGTCCGGCGGGGGAGTTCAGAGCCGTGCCGGTCCAGCCGAGGCGTTGTGTTTGAGCTTACCGCAAAACGGCCGCGGATGCCCTACCTTCCCGGGAAAGAGAAAGCTGGCCAACCGCGTGCTGACGGTGCGCGGCTTGCCGTTCTCCGCCAGCTGAAGCTGGCGGCTCGCCGGTTGCGAGAAGAAACGCTTTTTCTTGCACCGGAGCGGAAGCTCCGGCGCAGTAGCGCACGCCGCATGGCGCAAGCCGATTCCGTCTCTCCCCGCACTAACGTGCGGGGCTCGTAGGGCAGAGGTGCGGATTGTGCCGCCTTTGCGGGGCGCTGTGATCACCCCAATGGGGAATCGGTCCCCCCCAGCTTGAATTTACTCGCCTTGCAGCACGAAATACCTTATCGTGTAGGCAGTTGTAGGAAATCCAACACCCGGATCGTCGAGGTGGCCAATGCGTTTGCTTGGGATCACCGACCTGCACGGACAGCAGGAGATGCTTGAGCAAATCCTTCGTCATGCCGGGGCAGCGGATGTCATCCTTTTGGGGGGGGACTTGACCAACTTCGGCACTTCTTTGATCGCCGTGAAGATGGTCGAAATGGCCCAGGCCACCGGCGCCCGCGTATTTGCCGTGGCCGGCAACTGCGATTCGCCGGAGATCGACAGCTCGCTTCGCCGGTTGGGAGTTTCCTTGTTCCACCAGGGGGTGATCCACGAGGGCGTGGGCTTCCTGGGCGTTTCGGCCATGCCTCCCTGGCACGGCACCATGTACGAGCTGAGCGAAGAAGAAATCGCCCAGAGCCTTCAGGACGGCTACGAGCAAGTGCAGGAGGCCTCGATGCAGATCGTGCTGGCCCACCCGCCACCTTACGATACGCCGCTGGACCTGACGGCCCGGGGCGAGCACGTGGGCAGTCGTGCCTTGCGGCAGTTCATCGACCAGCACCAGCCGGCGCTGGTGGTGTGCGGGCACATTCACGAAGCCCGTGGCACGGCCCGATTGGGCCAGACGGTGGTGGTCAACTGCGGCTCGGCCATGGACGGCCGCTATGCCCAGATCGACCTGGAGCCCGACGGGCAAGTGGAAGTGCAACTGCGCCGCATCTAGCGTGCCGGGACTCCTCCGAGTTTCGCTCAGGCCGGCGGCTGGGGGGAGGTTGCGGGTGCGGTGGTGGGGAGCCGGCAAAACAGCTCCCGCTGGTCGAAAAGCTCAAAGCCCAAGCGGCGATAGAGCCGCAGGGCCGGCTCATTACGCCGGTCCACGCCCAGCAGCAGCTCCTGCACGCCGTGGCTTCGGGCTTCTGCCAGGCCGTGGTTCAGCAGGGCCCGGCCCCAGCCTCGCCCCCGAAACCGAGGCTCCACGCCCAGGTAGCACAGCTCCCATTGTTTTTTGGGTTGATGGGCGAGCTGGGCCAACAGCAGCAGGCCCACCGGCACGCCCTCGGTACAGGCCACGTACCAGAACCGATCGCCGCTGGTGCCGGTGCGGTAGTAGGAAGCCAGGGCTTCGGCCGGGGAATCGATCCCGGCCAGCTCGGGAAAATCGCGGCTGTGCTGGTAGGTACGGTGCACCAGTTGAATGAGTTCCTCGGGCCGAAACGCCGCCGCCGGAACCACTTCTCCAGGCGGAGCGCCCGTTGCACGCCGGGAAGACGTACCCACCGGGTACCGCCAATACTGCACCGAAGAAAGCAGCTCAAATCCCAGGGAAAAAAGCCACGCTCGCCAACCGGCGGCCTGCTCGGCCCCGGGCAGCACCTGCCACAGGCACCCGGGCTGCTCCTCCAGCACGGCGGCTGCCTGTTGGGCCAGGCTTTGGCGGGCCAAGGGGGGCAACGCTTCCGGGGTCAGTTGCAGCGGCAGGTAAACGATCCCCCGCCCTTGGCTCAGCCGGTGGAAGCCCAGGGCGCCGGCGGGCCGTTGCCCCTGCCGCACCAGCAGCGCCTGGAAGCGGGGGCCGTCCCGGCTGGCTTGGGCAAAGGGACAAGGGGGCCATCGGCCCGGCGGGGCCGCGACCCCCTCCAGGCCCAGCAGTTCCGCCGCCACGGAAAGCTCGCCTGGTTCGGCTGCCTGCTGGATCGACCACATGGCGCAAAGCACAAGCAAGGGAGGTTTGCCTCGGAGGGCGAATCGACCGGCAGGGGCTTCCCTTTTACCAAAAAAAGGAGCCTTGCTCCCAGAGCAAGACTCCTTGGTGGTTA
>JALSGI010000198.1 GCA_026982835.1 Planctomycetota bacterium
CCGCGGCGGGACCCCCCGGCAAGCTGCGGACGAGCTTCCCGGCGAGAGCCCCCACGCCCGGAACCCGAGGCCACTGCCGGCGTGACCGCGGCACTGGGCTCCGGACCCGCTGTGGCCACCACCCCAGGCACCCCCGCTCCCGGGGTGGTTCGCCGGGTCAGAGAGCTTCCCGGTTGCGCGCCGGAGGGTCCAGGAGCTTCGGCTTCGGCAGACCCTGCCAGAGCCGGACCGGCAAGCGGGGCGGCTTCCACCCCCGGCAAGCCTTCTCCAGCAGCCGCCGTGGCCCGGGCTAGCCGCACGCCCCGACGCGCCCCCCCAGTGGCTGTTCCCGAGTCGGAATCCCGCCCACTGCGTCGGGCCACCGTGCCGCCAAGCTGGCCGGTGGCCGCCCCGGGAGCTGCAGCATGGGCTCCGCCGGTTGCCGTGCCCAAGCCGCTTGCCTGCCGGGCCAGGCGTCCCGGGGAGGCACTGCCCGAGGGCCCCGAGGTTTGGGCAGCCGCCGGGCCGGCACTCCCGCTGCCACTGCCTGCGGCAGGCACATCGGCCAGCAGGGCCGCCGGGCCGGTAGGATTCCCACCCGCGGTGCGACTGCGGGCCAAGGCCACTCCGCTGCGCGAGCCTACCTGGGGTCCTCTTTGTCCGGTCGGCTCAGCACGCCTGCCGGCGGCGGTCCCCGCCGGGCCGGCTTGAGGAACCCCGCCGCTTCCGGCCCCTGCGGCCAACTGGGCGGCAGCTCCCCCGGCCGAGGAGGTGGCCTGGCGGCGAGCCCCCGTGGCCGGAGCCCCCGAGCCGGCAAGCGAGGCGGCTTGTTGAGCCGCCGGACCGGTAGCCAACGCAGCCAGGGCGGCTTGGGATTGCGGGGCCACTTGCCCGGCAGCAGATTGCCGTCCCAGGCGAGCTAGATGCCCCCCGGCACTGCCCACCGCGGGCGTTCGCCCCCGTTGGATGCGCCGACCGCTGACCGCCGCCGTCCCCAGCGACTGGGCAGCCGCGCCGGGCGCTCCCCCAGTGCCCTGAGCCGTGGCGGCGACCGACGCCGGGACAGAGCGGGCCGTACGGCGAGCCTGGGTGCCTGCTGCGGCCACTGCTGCTTGGGCTGCCGGGGAAGCCTGCCCCGAACCTGCGCTACCCTGCGGCGGCAACGCGGCGGCCTGGGCTTGGGCCAGCGAGCCTGCCCCTGTGGCCTGGGCTCGTTGCAAAGCAACGCGCCCTGTACGCCAGCTTGGTGCCCTGGGGGTGCGAGGGCCGCTGGTGCGTCGGGCCGCCGTGGCGTTGGGGCCGCCGGAAGCTGTCGGGGAAGGAACCGCTGCCTGTACCGCGGCAGCCCCTGCGGTGACCGATTCCGCCGGGCGGCGAGCCAGCCGCTGTGGAGCTTGGGACCGCTGCGGGCTTACCGCTAGTGGTGTGGAGGCTTGGCTTGGGCTTGCAGTGGCGACCTGCTGGGCCTGGGGCGAGCTGGCCACGGATTGCGTCGCACGCCGATTCAAAGCAGGGTTTCTCTGGTTTTGCAGCCGGGGTGTCGCGGCACCGGCACTACGCCGGGCCACGGCGGCGGGCTGGGGCTGCGGCGATTGCAAGCTGGGAGCTTGCCGCGGCAGGGGCACGGCGGCCATGCGGGCCTGGCGGGGGCTGGTGCGCGTGGCGGCCGTGGCTTGGGGGCGCACCGCTGGCTGCGGCACAGCGGCCTGGGCCACAGCGGGCACCCGGGCCGCGGCGGCCTGTGGGGCCGGAGAGACGGTGGTTCGGGCAGCCAGGCGGCGGGTCGGGGTGAGCTGGGGCACCGGCTCCTGCCGCGCGCTGCGCCGCACCGCTTGCGGCCTCAGGGCCGGTTGCGGCACGGGGGAGCGCGTCATGGCCGTTTGCACCTGTTGCGATGGGCCCACGGCTTGCTTCCGCACCTGGACGTTGGCCCGGGCTTGCAACGCGGGGGACTCCGGGGCCGCCTGGCCCTGGGCCAACTGGGCCTGAAGCCGCGGCCGAGGCTCCCGCACCGCCAGCTCCGAGCGGCGGATGCGCCGCCCGCTGCGCTGCGGGCTTTGCCGGCTGGCGCTGGGCGTGGCACGCTTGACTTGCACTTGCGACACGCTCCCGGTGGCCGGAACTGGCTCTTGTTGCCGCGGCACGGGGCGTGCCCGCTGCACAGTCTGCACAGTGCGCTGCGGTTGGGTTTGCGGGAGAGCCTCGGGGCGATGCTCCTGCTCGGGCCGGACCAGCTCCGGGTCCACCACTTGTTCATGCGCGGCCCGACCGTAGTCGGGAAAGGTGATCTTGGGCGTCTCGTCCACCCAGGCGCTGGGGCGCCGGCGGCCCGTGTCCAGATAGACCGGCACCACGTAAAGCACCACGGCCAGCCACAGGTGCAGTCCCAGGGCCAGCAGCACGGCCAGTTGCATCCGCCGCGCCCCGCGCCGCGTGCTCACATAGACCGTGCCCACCATCAGCCCCGCCACGCTGGCGGCCAGCCCCAGCAAGTGCGTCCAGGCGTTGCGATACCAGATCGGCGAGTCGAAGTCCCCCACGGCCGCAATCAGCCCGGCGATACACCCGGCCAGGATGACCAGCGTGCCGTTGATGGGCCAGAGCTGTTCGTCCAGCTCGGCGGCCCGGCGAGGCACTTTGCGGATCACACGTCGGGTGGGCATGGGGGCTTAGCCTTCGGGTTCTTTGGTCATCACGTAATAGTCGCGGATGCCGGCCTTGTTGCACAGGTCCATCACCGTGACGATCGGTTGCCAGCGACAGCGGCGGTCGGCCCGAATGCCCACCCGCTGCCGCCCGGGATTGTTGACCGCTGCTTGGCGCAGGATTTGCAACAGCCGCTGGGCGTCCACGCGGTCCCGACCCACGAAGTAGCGCCCTTGGTCGTCGATGTTGACGAAAATTTCCCGGGGGCGTGCGGTCAGGGGGGCCGCTTCGGCCGCCTCGGGCAACGCCACAGCCAGCGAGCGTTCCTCTTCCTCGAACCGCGTGGCCACCAGAAAGAAGATCAACAGCAAAAACACCACATCAATAAGCGGCGTGAGGCTCAACGCCCCGGTGGCTCGGCTCTTGCGAATCTGGACGGCCATCGCTTTCGGGTGCCGTTTCCGGCTGGCTAGGATCAACTTCCCTTGGGTGCCGCCTGCGGCTCTGTGGCCGCGGGCTGTTTCCCGTCCCCGGCAGCTTCTTCTCTGGCCGGCACGCGCTGCATGCGCAGCTTGCCCTCGAAGCGTTCCAGCTGCGGCATCATGTTCAGCAGCAGTTCATCCACCTCGCGGAACAGGGCCTGGATGCGGCCCTCGAACCAGTGGGCCAGCACCGCCGCCGGAATGGCCACGGCCAGCCCGGCAAACGTGGTCACCAACGCCGTGTAGATGCCGTCGGCCAGCTGCTCGGCCTTGTTGGCCTGGGCGTAGCCGGTGGCGGTGAGGAAAAACGCCTTGATCATGCCCCAGACCGTCCCCAGCAACCCCAGCAGCGGTGTCACCGCTGCGGCCAGCAGCAGGGGGCGGACGTTAGCATAGAGTTTCTCGGCCTCGCGCTGCGAGGCGTCCTTGACGGCCGCTTCCACCTCCGCATGCGGGCGACCCACCTTCAGCATCGCCGCTCGGATCACGTTCGCCGCCGCACAGGGAATCCGCTGGCAGAGCCGATAGACCTTGCGGGGATCAAGTCCCGGGCTGGTTTGGGACATCTGACCCAGCTGCTCCACCAGCTCCGGCGGCAGCACGCGTCCGCGGCGCAGGGCCAGGGCCCGCTCGATCCCGAACACCGCCACCACCAGCGACATGAGCACGATGGGCACCATCAGCCACCCGCCGCGGAACATCAGCTCCAGCAGGTTCAACTGCGGCGAGGGTTCTTCGGTTCCGGGGGGCTGCCGGCCGGGTGGCTGGTCCGGGGCGGGCTCTTCGGTCTCGGATTGCTCGAAGGCAGCCTGGAACCGCCGCTGGGCCTCGCCGGCCGGGCCCGGCTCCTCCTGGGCCGCTAGCCCCGCAGGCCACAGCACGCCCAGGGCTAACAGCAACGGCACCCAGCAGGCTGCCACCTGGCAGACCAAGAGCCAGTTCTCGTTCCACCTGGAGTGTTCCACGGTCGGAAGGTCCTCCTGCTGGAGGCAACGTGTTTTATCGCTTCCCGCCGGCTGTGCCGAGTTGCCGGCGGTGCGGGGGCGAGCCCCCGGCTTTTGTACGCGTCAGCTAGCACATTGTGGGTTCCACGCTCCCGTACGTGGCGGAAATAAGCGTTTATTCTTACAACCGGCGAGCCGCCAGCTTCAGCTGGCGGAGGCGGCCGGGCCGCTGCCACTGGGAGCTTCCGCTCCCGTGCAAGAAAAAAACGTCAAACAACCACTACAGCGAGCCGGTCGCGTAAGCTCCCCGAAGGCGTGGGGGCTTGGAGGCGCGGCTGGCCGCCAGCTTCGTACGTGTTTAGCCAGCTAGCAGCCGGAGGACCGACGCCGCAGGCGTCGCACTCTTGTAGCCGGGGGTCGTCAGACCTGGTTGTTCTACACATCTTGCCCTGGGGAGGCGCGGCTCCCGGGGCCGAAGGTCCGCCAGCACTGGGCCATGT
>JALSGI010000199.1 GCA_026982835.1 Planctomycetota bacterium
GAACTGGATCAGCATGTCGTGGTCCAGGGAGTCGATCGGGAGCTGAAACGAACGGGGGCCGGTCAGCTCCAGGGGGACTTCCTGCCCGGGCTGGCCCTCTTCGCTTGCCGGGAGCTTGGCCCAGGCGCGCTGCAGCGGCTTGTTGGCCCGGGCCAGCACGGTGATCTGCGTCCCCTGGGGCAGCTCCATCACCCCGGTGACCGGCAGCGTGCGGGGGGTATAGAGCCGGTGTTCTGCATCGACCATGTAATCAGGAAACACGCAATGGAGCGACAGTTCGGCCGTGGGGCTATCGACCACCTGGATCAGGTAGTTGCGCACGCGGTGGTCGCCCCCGATGGCGTCGAAGCGGACCGATTGGGCCAGATCGCGGAACGTGTAACGGAACAGCTGATAGCCCTGCTCGGGCACGCCTTCGCGGGTCATGTTTTCTTCGCCCCAGGTGCCGTCGGCGAACTGGTACTCCAGCCGCACCGTGCGGGGGATGCGTTTGGAGGCATCGGCCCGCACCAGCACCACCGCGTCGTCGCCCCGGGCCACTTTGCGCACGCGGGGGCCTTCCACCTCGATGTGGTGTCGCCGCGGCCAGCGCAGCTCTTGCAGCAGCAGCGTGCGACGCAGCCAGATGTCAAACGCCTCCGGAGCCGCCGCGGCAAAGGCTCCCACCGAAAGCGCGGCCACCGCGGCCAGCACCAGCGCCTGCAGCAGCGGCCGTAGGCGGAACACGTGCCCCAGCGGCACCTGCCGCACCTGCTGGGCGGCTTCCTGGAAGGTGTGTTCCAGCAACCGGGCATCGAACGCCTGGGCGTGTTCCGGCTCTTGGCCCAGCTCCACGGTGGTGATCAGGCTATCGTGAAACTCCTGGAACCGCCGCTCCAGCAGCACGGCCATGGCTCGATCCGGCAGCCGCACGAACAACCGCCGCAAAAGCCACCAGAAAGTCACCCCCAGGGTGAGCAGGCCGTAAAGGCCCAGCAGAAACAACCGCGTCTGGAAGTCCGGCTCGTCGTGGCCCAGGGCCACCGGCACCCAGTCCAGGGCCAGCGAAACCCAGAACACCAGCCCCAGCCAGGCCACAAGTACCAGCACCCCCCGGGAGAATACATAGCGGCGGATCTTGCGCCGCAGGCGGCGCAGGGCCTTTTGCACCTCGGGACGGATGGTCGGTTGGTTCGTGGGAGTCATTGCGTATGGCCGTAGGACAAAGTGGAGTTTACGCGGTGGTTGTTTTGGTTTGCCGGTGGGCGTTGGTGTGCCTTTGCGCTGGCGAGCCCCCGGCTTTAGCCGGGGGAGAGCCGAATGAGCGCAACGCGTTTTTTCTCCGCCAGCTGAAGCTGGCGGCTCGCCGGTTGGTAGCGTTCACGTTCTTCGGTGTGGCCGACTTTTCTCCACTCAACGGCTCGGCGGGAGCCTCGCCCTCCCAGTTGTGCCAATCGACGCTTGTTTTTGCCCTGGAGCGGAAGCTCCTTGGCGAGCCGCGTGTGCGGGCACGCGGTTTTGCACAAAGCGGCGGTAAACGTCGCTTGGCCTTGGCAACCGGGAGCTTACGCCCGGCTCGCCGTTTTCCCGCGGCTGAAGCCGCAGGCTGGCCGAATCATTGTTTTTCTTACTCCGGGTGCGGAAGCACCCAGCGCAACAGCGCAGGGCGCAAGCCGCAAGTCGGCTCAAGCCAGCTTGCTCAAGCGGCGGATCAGCCACTCCACAAACAGCAGCCCGCACACCACCAGCAAGGTCCACTGGTTGTCCCACAGGGTTTGCGGGGTGCCGCGGAGGATGATGGTCCGCCGCCGGTCGGGTAGTTTTTGCCACAGGGGTTGGGGCTGCAGCACCTTTTGCCACTGGTCCAGGTAGGTGCCGCCGGTTTGGCTGGCCAGTTGGGCCAGCAGGGGATCGTTGCGTTGGGCGTTTTGTTTTTCCACGTCGGGCATCACCGCGTCGATGCTCCAGGAGAGCACTTCGTCGCTTTCCGGCACGGGCAGCCGCAGCTGATAGTTCCCCTCCAGATAGACGCTGAACTGCCCGGCGTAGGTTCCCGGCCGCTGCGGCACGGCAGCCAGGGTGAGGGTTTGCAGCTTTTGGTCCGGGCGGATAATCTCCAGGGCCACCTGCGGGAGTTCCAGGGGCTCCAGTTGGGCGTTTTTCAACTGGGCCCGCACGGCCACCGTCTGGCCCACCTGGTAGGTGTCCTGTTCCACCAGCAGCACGCCCCGCTTGGAGCCGCGCAGCAGCCGCCCCTGGGAAACATGCCGGATGAGCTTGGTCCAGAAGGACTCGAAGTACCCGGCCCCCTGGCTGCGCAGCCGCCACATCTCGCCGCTGCCCAGGTAAAACACGCGCCCCGATCCGTAAAAGTGCCCGGCCAGATAGACAGTCTCCTCCTCGGTGCCGGTCGGATCGTCGAAGCGGGCATAGACCGTGGCCGCCGGCTTGGCTCCTTTGACGCGGTAATAGCCGTAAACCCCCTCGAAGGTGTCCCACACGGTGCGGCTCTCCTCGGGCGTGTCGGCCACCTGGAGAAAGGGAGCGGTGAGCCCCTCGGGGGTGAAGACCAGCCGCGCCGGTTCCTTGCGCTGGAAGCGGTCGTCTTCCACCACGGCAAAGTGCTGCTGGAACAACACCGGCACCACGCCCCGCAACCGGGTCATGGCCGGGGTCTGGGAACGCACCCAGGTGTCCATATAGACCGGTCCGGCCACCACCACCAGCCCGCCGGCCTCCTGGGCCACCCAGTCTTGCAGTATTTCGATTTGCTGCTGGCTCAACTGGCGCCAGTTGAAATCGAAAGCCACGATGCAGTCGTAGTCGTAGAGTTCTTGTTTGAGGGTCGGAAAATCGTCCAGCAGCTCGTCGGCGTCCTGGGAGACGCCTTCCTGGGCGGTTTGCAGCAGCACGTGGACGATCATCGTCTCGTCCCGTTTGAGCTGATTGCGCACGAAGCGGTACTCGCGCGTAGGCCCTCCGGCCAGCAGCAGCACGCGGGTCTTGTAGTCCACGATCTCCAGCAGCTTTTCTTTTTCCGCTTGCAAGGGCTTGCCCCCCAGGGTGCGCACGCGCAAGGTGAGCAGCACCCGGGCCGGCTCTTCGGGGGTCTGCTCGAACTGCACGGTGACCACTTCACCGTCATCGGGCAGGGTGATCTGCTGGGAGTCCACCAGGTCGGCGGCCTCGCGGGCCGCTTCGGCCGGTCGCTGCAACAGCTCCACCAGCACTTGCGTGTTACCCAGCCCGTAGCCCCGCAGGTAGGCGGTCACCTTGTAGGCGTCCTGGGGGTAGGCTCGCGTGGGGACCAGGAAATCGGCCACCTGCAAGGAGCGTTCCGGCTGGTTGGAGCCCAGCCCCACGGGCCACAGGGGGACGCGGTTTTCGCGGGCCAGGGCGATGGCCGCATCGGGCCCCTCGCCGGTGTTATTCTGCCCGTCGGTCAGCAGCACCACTCCGGCCAGCGGGTCCTGGTGGTGGGCCACCAGCAGCTCCCGCAGCACGCCGCAGAGTCGGGACTGGCGTCCTTGGGCCTGGAGGAGTCGGGCCCAGGGGGGCTTTTGTTCCTGGGCTGTGGCCCGTTTTTGATTGGAATCGTTGTTGGGGGTTTTCTGATTGATTGCATAAAGCGGCGGCAGGTCGGCCACGCTTTCGGCCTTGGCGTCGTAGCGATAGACGGTCACGCGATGGATGCGGCGCAGTTTTTCCACCAGCGGCGTGTCCCGCAGCAGGTGCACCGCCGCGTCGATGCGGCGAAAGGGGGAGCCGTCCGGGCCCGGCACGTCGGCCAGCGTGGCACTCTGGCTGGTATCGACCAGCACGAGCACCCGCGAGGGGATCACCTGCTCCCGTTCCACGCGGTACTGCGGCAGCAGGTAAATCCACAGCAGGCCCAGGAACGCCCCCAGCCGCAACGTAACAAGCAGCACGGCCACGCCGCGGCCCAACTCCACCGTGTCGCGGCGATAAAGGGAAATGACAATCGCCGCCACGGCGACGATCACCGCCACCAGCAGCACCCACTGCCAGGGGCCGAAGGAGAGCAGCCGCCCCAGCTCGAAGGTCAGCTGCGGGGGTGACTCCACGGCCGCCGTGGTCTGGGCCACCGGGAGGAGTTCCCACCACCTCATGCACGCACCCCCTTCAACGAAGGCGGATGATAACTGGCCGAATAGGCCAGCAGTTGTTCACCAAGCAACAACAGGATCAAAGCATAAAGCAGGTATTCGCTGGCGCTGCTGCGAGCCTGGGTGGCGGCCAGGTCGCTGACGGCCGAGGCCGACAGGATCTTCACCTCCGCCTCCAGCCGGGCGTCCAGCTGCTCGGGAGTGAAGTAGGCCAGGTCCCCCTCCTGCGGGTTGACATTGACCGCGTAGGTGTGCTGCTCGGGACCGCCCTGGGCCGGTTGCAGCTCCCACTGATAGACGGCCGCCTGGGCCGTATCGTCCCAGCGGAAGGTGAGCGTTTCGTCTTTCAGTTCCCCCTGCAAGGGTACGGCCAGCGGTTCGGCTTCCAGCCGCCGCAGTTGGGCCCCCGGAGCGTATTGGGCCGCCGGCACCCGCAGCACCAAG
>JALSGI010000200.1 GCA_026982835.1 Planctomycetota bacterium
TCCCGCTTCGGCCCAGCAGGGCCAGGGCCGCAAGCAGCACCCCACCGGCGGCGTTGGCCCACAGCCCCAGGTTCACCCCGGCCGGGGACCAGGGGACGTTCCAGTCCGGCGAAAGCAAAAGTGCCGCGGCCAGCAGGAAGCCCAACCGCTGCGGCCAGGATAGCAGCGAGCGAAAGTACCCGGCAATGGCCGCCGCCAGGGCCACCACGCCCGCACCAGCCGTTACCACCGCCAGCAGCACCGCCGTGGCCGACGGCCAGGCGGATTGGGCCTGCTGCAAAAGCTCGGCCGCCCGGGGGCTGTGCGAGCCGGCCGCCTCCAGCCATGCCGACCACCGCTCCCCGTCCATCAACAGCAGCGCCGGGCGGAAGATGAACATATAGGGCAGCGTAAATCCCACCAGGGCGAACCGGAACGCGGCCAGCGCGGTTTGCATGATCGGGGCCTCGGCCAGCCCCGCGCTGGCATAGGCCGCCAGAGCCACCGGCGGGGTGACCATGCTCATCATGCCGAAGTAGAAGATGAACAGGTGGGCCGCCAGCGGGATCACGCCCAACTCCTGCAACAGCGTGCCCATCAGCGTGGCCATCAGCAGGTAGCAGACCACCGAAGGCACGCCCATGCCCAGGATGATCGAGCAGACCATGATGCCCGCCAGGGCCAGGAGCAGTTGCGACTGCACCACCGTTTTGATGGCGGCCGAAAAGTCGTTGGCGATTCCCGTCTGCTGCACGATGCCGATGATGATGCCCACGCACGCGCTGGCGGCCACCAGGGGCACGCCGTTTCGGGCGGCTTTGACCAGGGCCTCGACCACCCCGCGGCGCCAGGTGGGGGCCAGCAGGGCAAACACCAGCAGGGCGAACAGCCCGGCCAGCGAAGCGTTCACCACAAGCTCCACCCCCTGGCGGAACGACTGGGGCGGCTCGCCCCGCAGGGTCCAAACCAGATAGCCCGCCGCAGCCAGGGCAAAGCCGCCCAGGGCCAGCAGGCGATCGCGCCGCGCAAGGGGCAACTGTCGCCGCAAGGCCGCCAGCACCAGGATGAGCACCAGCGCCCCGGTTACGGCCCGGGCTGGCGACATGCCCATCACCAAAAGCAGCACCAGCACGCCCAGGGCAGAAAAGAAGATCACCCCTTCCAGGGCCGTGGAGGCGGAAGGGGTCGGCTGCTTTTGCGCCTGTTGCACGCCCATTCTGCGGGCGTAGAAGTGCACGATCATAAAGAGCGAAAAGTAGTACAGCACCGCCGGCAGCAAGGCGGCGGTGGCCACATCCAGAAAGGAAACCTGCGGCTGCACCAGCTCCAGCATCATGTAGGCCCCGGCTCCCATCACCGGGGGCACTAGCGCCCCACCCGAGGCAGCCGCGGCGGTGATGCCGCCGGAAACCGCGGGCTGGAAACCGGCGCTTCGCATCATGGGAATGGTGAACGAGCCGGTGGCCACCGCGTTGGCCACCGCCGAGCCGCTCAGCGAGCCCATCAGCCCGCTGCCGATCACGGCCACCTTGGCCGGCCCGCCGGGACTGCGGCCAAAGAGCCGCTGGGCAAAGTCGATAATAAATCCCGTGGCTCCGGCCATCTCCAAAAACGCCCCGAACACAATAAACAGGAACACATAGACGAACATCACCCGGGCGGCCGGGCCGAACACGCCCAGGGTTTGCAGGAACGTGGTGCTGACGATGTCCCGCAACGGCTGTCCCGAATGGGGCAATAGCCACCGGGGCATCTCTGGCCAGCCATACTCGAAGCTGGCGTAGCAGTAGTAGCTGTGGGCCACGAAGGCCAGGGCCAGCAGGGGCACGATCCAGCCGATCGTGCGTCGCGTGGCCTCCAGCACCAGCAGCAGTCCCACCAGGCCCACGGCGTAATCCAGGCGAGTCTCCACCCCGGCCCGGTCGCCCAGGGACATCCCTTCAAGCCACAACGGCTTGAACACCGGCTCGGTCTGCACAATCACGTAACCGCAGCAAACGGCTGCGGCCAGGGCCAGCAGCAGGTCGATGGCCCGAACCAGCCGAAGGTGCCGCCAACGCTTGGCCAGCGGCACTTGCAAAAAACACAGCACCAGCCCGAACAGCACGAACAAAGCCAGAGCCGATTGCTGCTGCAAGTGCGGATAGTTGACCTCCTTGAGCGTAAACAGGCACATGGCCAGCGAAACGCCGACGACGACCGCTTTTTTGACTGCGGCCAGGGGAGCGGGGGCCGGGGCTTGTTCGCTGGGAGTAGGCATAGGCAGCGGTTGTTTACAAGGGAAACAAAACGGCGGGGCTTATGCGGCAAGCCGTATCGTCGAGCTTACGATTGTTCACAATACGGCGGCAAATGTCGTTTTGTTGTTTTGGCAACCGGGAGCTTACGCTCCCGGCTCGCCGGTTGGTGTGAGAGTCGGCGCTTGTTCTTGCACGGGAGCGGAAGCTCCTTGGCGAGCCCCGGACTTTAGTCCGGGGAGAGCCGAATAAATACACGTTTATCGCTCTTCTCCGCCGGCTGAAGGTGCGCGGCTCGCCGTTTGCAAGAATCAAAGCAGATTCACCAGGTGCGTTGTTTTTCACAAACACGTTTTATTACTACCCGGTGCGGCAGCACCGTACGCAGGACGCAACAGCGCAAGCCGCACACCGCACGCCGATTCTTGCCCACGGGCGCCTCAATCCCGCGGCAGCGGATCCACCGGCGGCAGGTCCAGCGGCGCGGTGGTGTTGGCTCCCGGGGGCTGGGCTTCCGCCTCCGGCGGAGTGGCGCCGTTGGTGATGTTCTCGGGAGGCCAGATGCCCTGTTCGCGGTAGAAGCGGATCGCTCCCGGGTGAAACGGCGTGCCGGTGTAACTGGGAGCGTTTTGCGGGTTGATGAACTTGCCCACCGGATGCCGCTTCAGCACCGCTTCGCGCTGCTCGTAGAGCGTCTTGGTGATCAAATACACCGTGTCGGCGTCCATCTCCTTGCCGGTGATCACGTGCATCGAGCCCACGTTCAGGGCCGGAAAGTCGTCCGGCAGGTCCGGGTAGGTGCCGCCGGGCACCACAATGTGGTGGAAGAAGGGGTACTTCTGCACCAGGCGGTTGCACGCCTCAGGGTCAAAGGGGATGAAGTGGATGTCGTAGGTGGTGCAGGCGCGGGCAATGGTGCCCGAGGGGATCACCCCGCCCAGGCAGATTACATCGGCCGAGCCGTCGCCCAGCATGTCCACCGCCCCGGCTTGGTTGTTGTTCAACGGCTGGAAATCGTCGTAGGTGACGCCGTGCTCGGCCAGCAGCGGCCCGAGGAACATCTCGAACCCGGCCCCGGCCGGTCCCACCACCACGCGTTTGCCCTTGATGTCCGGGATGGTTTTGATGCCGCTGTCCTTGAGCGTAAGCAGCATGATCACGTTGGGGGCCAGGGTCATCACGGTGCGGACCTGGTAGGGGCGGTCCCAGGGCTTTTGGCCCCGCACGGCGAAGTAGGTGATCGAGGAGTTGGCGATGGCCAGCTCCAGCTCTCCGCGGTCCAGGCGGCGGATGTTTTCCCGGGAGCCCTTGGTGGCCTTGGCCTGGAACTTCATTCGCTGCGCCTGGAGTTTTTCGTTGAGCACCTGGCACAACGCGTCGCCCACCACCTGGAACGTGCCGCCCAGGGGCGAGGTGCCCATGCTGAAAAACGGCTTGCGGCGTTTGGCTCCCCCGGAGCCCGAGGAGTTGTCCCCGGAACAGCCGGAAAACGCCAGCAGGGGAAACATCACCAGGCAGATCAAGACCAGCAACGAGCGTTTCATGGGCGGGGGTCCTTGTCTGGCGGGAGGGTCGTTCCGGAAGCCGGAGGAACCAGCGGGGTGGACGGCAAAAAACCTGCCGAGTTCATGGTAACAAGCCGCCCGGGCGGATGCCAGTTGCCCCAGGCGCCGGGTGCGGCCGCAAACGGGTTTCGGCTACCTTCCGACCAAAGCGACGGCGTATAATGGAGGTTGCCCTGGCAACTCCCATCCTCGCTTGTGAGGGTGCTTCGATGACGGCCCCATCTGCTCGCACCAAGCTCACTTACGCCGATTATGTGCTGTTTCCCGACGACGGGCGGCGGCACGAAATCCTCGACGGAGAGCATGTGGTGAACCCGGCCCCTACTCCCCGGCACCAGGCGGTCCTTGGCCACTTGCTTGTTCAGCTTTTCCAGCAGATCCAGCAAGCCGGCCTGGGGCGGGTGTTCGTCTCGCCGATTGATGTGGAGCTTTCCCCCCACGACATCGTGCAGCCGGACCTGGTGGTGGTGCTCAACGAGCATCGGGAGATCATCATTCCCACGCGCATCCAGGGCACGCCCGACCTGGTGGTGGAGGTGCTCTCGGACTCCACCGGGCAATTGGATCGGGTGCTCAAAAAAGCCACTTACCAGCGGGCCGGTGTGCCCGAGTACTGGATCGTCGATCCGCAGCAGGAGCAGGTGGAACAGTTCCTCCTCCGCGGCGGAGAGTACCGCCGGAGCGGACTGCACCACCAACTGCTCCAGGCCGGCATCCTGCCCGAGGTACAGGTCGATTTGCAATCGGTATGGCAAGCCGCAGGATAAG
>JALSGI010000201.1 GCA_026982835.1 Planctomycetota bacterium
AGATTCCCCCGGCACCGGCTCGTGCTGGCGCGGCCCCTGGGAGCAGACCCCTTGCTAGCCCAACTGCTGGCCCGCCGGGTCGCTCTTGCCTAAGTGTCGCAAAACTCGTAAGATCGCCCCTGTTGTAACAGAAGGTCCGTCCCGGTGGTGGGGTCGGGCCGTTTCTGTTCGGCTGGTTGCCCCCTGGGGGCCGCTTGGGGGGAAACGCTCGAAGCGGTCCGAATCCAAGGACCACCGGCCCCTGCCACGAGTGGGTCTGACGGATTCTTCCCGGCAACCAGCCCCAGCCCAGGCTCGCACGAGGAACCCCGGGAGTGAAAGCACTGCTTGCCCTCGGCCTGTTGGCCGCCGAAGGCGGAGGCGGATCGTCGCTGTGCATGCTGCCCTCGATCCTGATCATTTTCGTGCTGATGTATCTTTTCTTCATTCGCCCGGAGTCCCAGAAGCGGGCCCGGCATGAAGAAATGATCAAGCAACTGAAAAAAAACGATCGGGTGATGACCGTCGGCGGCATCTACGGCACCGTGGTCTCCGTCTCCCATGAGAAAGACGAGGTGGTGTTGCGGGTGGACGATAACAACAACACCCGGATCCGCGTCTCCTGCGGTTCCATCCTCCGCGTGATCCAACAAGAGGAGTCCCAGGACTCCTGAACCCGGAAACCCAGACGAAAGGTGGACCATGAGCGTGGCAGAGATTGCCCTGCTGGCCCAGGCGGCAAATGCCGGTTCGGAGGGACTGCTTGGGCCGTATGCCAAGCTGCTGCTTTCCATCGGAATCATCGTGGTTTCGTACCTGGCCGGGAGGTACTTCAGCCGCCGGTTCCGCATGCCGGACCACGGCTGGAAGTTCTCCGTGGTGGTGTTCACGCTGCTTTCGGCCGGGATCATCACCGCGTTGGGCTGGCCGCCGCGGCTGGGGATCGACCTGAGCGGGGGCGTGATCCTGGTCTATGAGGTCAGCCCGGACTCCCAGGTCGATTCCCAAAAGCTCGACCTGCTCATCCGCATCATCCGCCGCCGCATCGACCCCAGCGGAACCAAGCAGATCACCATCCGTCCCTACGGGCAGCGGCAGATCGAGATCATTATTCCCCGGGCAGGCCTGGAAGAAGTGGAGCAGGTGAAGCGGAAGATCACCAGCATGGGCGTGCTGGAGTTCCGCATCCTGGCCAACGCCCGCTGGGGCGAACAGGACCTGCGGATCATGCGCCTGGCCCGCTCCTCACCCAGCCGCGAGGTGCACGACCAGGACGGCACGCTGCTGGCCCGCTGGGTCCCCATCGTCAACAAACCGGAAGTGATCCAGCAGTACCACGCCCCCACGCCCGAAGGGGAAGTGGCCAACGCCAACGGGTTCGCCACGCGGGAGGTGGAGGTGCCGGGGCAGGAAGAGCCGCGGGTGGAAATCCTGGTGAAGATGGACCCCTACAACGTGAACGTGGGCGAGGAGGGGGGGCGGCTCATCCGCGTCAGCAAGGGGGTGGATGAAACGGGCAACCCGGCCGTGGATTTCGCCTTCGACGCCCAGGGGGCGCAGCAGTTCTCCAGGCTTACCCGGGAAAACCTCCCCCGCGGAAACCTGAAACGCAATCTGGCCATCATTCTCGACGGCTACCTGCAATCCGCCCCGGTGATCAACGAGCAGATCGCAGGGACCGGCCAGATCAGCGGCAACTTCACCGCAGCCGAAGTCGAGGAATATATCGCCATTTTGCAAGCCGGACAACTGCCCGCCGAGCTGGTCCAGCAGCCCATCCGCGAGCAAAGCATCAGCGCCACGCTGGGAGCGGACATGGTGCGTCGGGGGATGTGGGCCATGGCCGCCTCGATGGTGGCCGTGCTGCTGTTCATGCTTTTTTACTACCGCTTTGCCGGGGCGGTGGCCTGCGTGGCCTTGCTGCTGAACCTGCTGCTGATCCTGGGCGTGATGATCGCCATCAAGGGGGCGTTCACCCTGCCGGGACTGGCCGGGTTGATCCTCACCGTGGGCATGGCCGTCGATGCCAACGTGCTGATCTACGAGCGCATCCGCGAGGAGATGGACAAAGGGTCCGCGTTGCGGATGGCCATCCGTAACGGCTTTGCCCGGGCCACCACCACCATCGTCGATGCCAACCTCACCACGCTGATTACGGCCATCATCCTCTACGCCATCGGCACCGACCAGATTCGCGGGTTTGCCGTGATTTTGTTCCTGGGCATCATCATGAGCATGTACACGGCCATCTTCTGCTCGCGGTTGATCTTCGACGTGGTGGAACGCCGCTTCAAGCTCAAAAAACTGACCATGATGCGGCTGTTCTCCCAGCCGAACATTGATTTCCTGGGACGGCGAGGCGTGGCCATTGCCTGCTCGCTGGTGCTGATTGCCGTGGGAGTGGCGGCCGTGGCCGTGCGAGGCAAGAACCTGTTGGATATCGACTTCACTGGCGGCACCTCGGCCGAGGTGGTGTTCCACTCCCCCACCGACGAACAAGGAAACACCATCGACATCGCCTACGTGCGGCAGAAACTGCAGCAGTGGAACCGGCAGGTGGATCGGGCCGAGCCGGGGCAGTTGCCCTCGGTACTGGGGCAGGAGCTTCACCGGCAACTGCAACAGCTGGCCGATCAGGCCCCGGCCGCTGAAACCCAAGAAGCCGGAGAACGACTCCAACAGCTGGCCATGCTGCCCGATGTGACCGTAAGCCGCCTGGAGACCTTGCGGGAGCAATCCGCCGGGGCGCAGCAGACGCCGCGGTTTGTGATCAACACCTCCAACTCCAACCTGCAAGCCGTGGAGGCGGTGCTGGCCCGTATCTTCCAGGGCCAACTGGCCACCAACCGTATGCAGTTCGAACTGCTGCCGGCGGAATCTCGGCAAACTCCCCCCGCGGAACAAAAGCCGCCCCAAGACAAAGCCCAGCAAAAGCCGCAACAGCCCGCCCCCCAAAAATCCACCCCGGAAAAGCCGGCGGCGGAAAGCAAGCCTGCGGAGAAAAACGCGGACCAGAAAGAATCCGCCACACAGAAGCCCAAGGCGGACCAAAAAACATCCGGCGGCAACTCGAAGGAAAAACAATCCCTGCGCCGGTTGCCTGCCCCGGCCACTAAGCAATGGGTGCGCCTCTGGGGGCGGCTGCCGTGGAGCCTGACCGGCTTGCTGCAAGCCGGCGGCGATGCTTCCGGCCAGTCGGAAAACAAACCTCAGCAGGGCCAGAAAGCGGACGCCAAGCCCGCAGACGGGCCATCTTCTCCGCAAGAGGCTGCGAAGCAAGCCCCGGTGCAGACCAGGATCAAGCTCAGCTTCAACGAACCGATCACCAAGCAGCACCTGGAAGAGCTGTTCCAGGCCGTGGTGCCCGAGGGCGTGGTGTTCAACTTGAGCAATCCGCTTTACGAGGAAGGGAGCACCACGCCGTTTGACACCTGGGAGCTGGCCATCAACGTCCCCTGGGAACAGGCCCAAAAGTACCTGCAGCAGGTCAAAGCCCGCCTGGAACAGGAGCCGCTGTTCCCCTCGACCAACAACATCGGCTCGCAGGTGGCCGCGGGGATGCGCGGGCAGGCGCTGGTGGCCATGTTCTTCTCGCTGGTGGCCATCATTATTTACATCTGGGTGCGGTTCCAGCACGCCTCGTTCGGGCTGGCTGCCGTGGTGGCCCTGGTGCACGACGTGCTGATCACCCTGGGCCTGCTGGCCCTGAGCGCCTACCTGACGTTCATTCCCACCATCGACCCGTTCAAGATCAGCCTGGAAATCCTGGCGGCGTTTTTGACCATCGTGGGCTATTCGCTCAACGACACGATCGTGGTGTTCGACCGCATCCGGGAGGTGCGAGGCAAAAGCCCGCGGTTGACCACCGAGATGGTCAACACGGCCATCAACCAGACGTTGAGCCGCACCTTGCTCACCTCATTGACCACGTTGATCGTGGTGGTGATCCTGTACCTGTTCGGCGGGCAGGCGATTCACGGGTTTTCGTTTGCGTTGCTGGTGGGGGTGGTGGTGGGGACCTACAGCTCGATCTTTATTGCATCGCCCACCTTGCTGTGGCTGGTGGGCAGCAAAGAGAAGAGCCCGCCGACCAAACCGGCTCGATCCACCCCCCAGCCCACCCAGGTGTCCTCCTGATCGGCCCGCTTTTCCACGTTCCGCCCCTTGGCGCCGGTTGCACCGTGCAACCGGCGTTTTTGTTACCGGAGGCGATCCCGGCCGCAAACTCCGCCGGATCGTTACCAGCGGACCTGCAAGCACCCCTGCCGTGCCGGTTCCCCCGCCAGCGGCTTGCCTGGGCGGAGGAGATGGGGACATGCTTGAGTAGCGGACCCCCTTGTGCCCCCCGGAAGAAGGCCTCCTGGCCATGTGGAGTTCCCGGACCCTCATCCGCATTACGGCCATGGCCGTGCTGGCCGTCGGGCCCACGGCTGCGGCGATCTTTGCGCCTCCGGCTCCCTCCCGGCAGCCGCAGCCGCCGGCCGCCTCGTCGGTGCTTCTGGCCCCTGGAAGCAAGCCCCTGCCAGCCCCAGGCCCGGTG
>JALSGI010000202.1 GCA_026982835.1 Planctomycetota bacterium
TTCCGCTCCGGTGCAAGAAAACAGATCACAGTGAGCCGGGAGCGTAAGCTCCCGGAGACGATAAGAAAGCGGCGCATGATTGCCGTGCTCTCCGTGGGCTTACGCCCACGGCTTGCGGCTGCAAGAACCAGCGCCAGCGGCAAAACAACCGCGTGCTCTCGCACGCGGCCCGCCGGACGGCACAAGCCGCAAGCCGACTACGAGCCCAGGCGGCGTCGGGCCACGCGGAGCCGGGCCGAGCGGGCCCGGGGGTTGCGGGCCACTTCTTCGGCCCCCGGGCGAACCACGCGCCGCGTGAGCACTTCCAGCCGCGGGTCCTGCCGCAGGGCGTGTTTGACCAGCCGATCCTCCAGCGAATGGAAGCTGACCACGGCCAGTCGCCCCCCCGGGTTCAAACACTCCGGCAGCACGCGCAGGGCCTGTTCCAAGTGTTCCAGTTCCCGGTTGACCGCAATCCGTAACGCCTGGAACGTGCGCGTGGCCGGGTGGATACGCTGCCGCGAGCGGGGGACCACGCGGGCCACCAACTCGGCAAGCTCGGCGGCGGTGCGAAGGGGGGCTTGGCTTCGCCGCTGGACGATGGCCCGAGCAATACGCCGGCTGTATCGTTCCTCTCCGTAGCGGTAGATCAAATCGGCCAGCTTCTGCTGCGAAAGATGCTCTAGCAGCCGCCAGGCTGGCTCGCCCGAGGCAGGATCGAAGCGCAGGTCCAGCTCCCCCGGGCTTGAGAAGCTGAACCCCCGCTGCGGGTCGGCAAGCTGTAAGCTGGAGAGGCCCAGGTCCAACAGTATGGCATCCACACCGGAAAGCCCCCGTTGCCGCAGCACTTCCGGCAGCTGGGCGTAGCTGGCCTGGATGACCATGGCCGGAAAAGAAGCCAGGCGGCCCCTGGCCAGCTGCACCGCCTGCGGGTCGCGGTCCAGGGCGATCAATTGCCCGCTGGGGGCCACGCGGCGGGCCAGCTCCACGGCGTGCCCCGCTCCGCCCACGGTGCCATCCACCACCACCTGCCCGGGGCGCGGATCGAGCCACTGGAGCACTTCCTCCAGCAGCACGGGCACATGGGCGGTGGTGCGTTCATCCGCCATAGCGGGCCAGGTCGGGCTTTTCTCCCTCGGGAGTTTCGTCGCTGTGGGGGTCGAACCACTCGGGACGGAAGCGGATAATCTTCCCTTCCCGCATGGCGATGTTGGCCGTCAGGGCGATCACCGCATCGCCCAGGGCCACCTTGGCATCGCAGCGGGGCTTGTTCTCCGGGGCGGGGTTGCGAATGCACCAGGCCCAATGCTCCATCTCCTCGGTGTAGCCGCGGCTAACGGGTCCGGTGCTGAGGGCCTTTTGGCCCACCTGGGCATCGGCTCCCGGGCTTTGCGTGGTGTCCAGCACCACCGAATCGCCGCGTTTTTCCACCTTCACCTTGGTCTTGGGGCTGCCTGTGGGGAACAGCATCACTTCCTGTTCCCGTTCCAGGATCAAGGTGCCCGCGGTGCCCATCACCACCTCGCCGTAGCCGCCGAAACCGTTACCGTTGATCGAGGAGTAGGTGACGACGATCTTCTTGTTTTCGCGTTCCGGGTCGTTGGGGTCCATTTCGTGGTATTCCGGGGCGGGGAACTCGAAGATGCAATAAACGTGGTCTTCGATGTCGCGGTCCGGGGGAAAGATGTGCCGCCCGCCCATGGCCGAAACGGTAAGCGGCAGGGCCTTTTCGCCCTTGGGATTCATGGCGGCAATGAAAATCCCTGCGGCGTCCAACTGGTGACTGCCCAGCTCGGCCATCAGCCCGCCGCCGGTGTCGTTCCACAGCCGCCAGCGGATCAGGTGCTCCAGCGGCGTGCGCTGGTAGGGTTTTCCGCCAATGGTGAGCGTTTTTTCCTTGTAGCCGTAGCGGGCCGCGTCCACCCCTTCGTCCAGGGCCATTTTTTCCAGCAGCGCCCGCCGGGCCAGCAGGGCCTCGATCCGCGAGCCGCGGGCGCGGCGCAGGTCGGCCTGGAGACGCTTCAGTTCCCGGTTGATCTTCTCCAACGTCTTTTTGGCCTGGTGGGGGAGCATGGGCTGCCAGCTGTCGCGCCCGGGAAGGTTGCCCCGGTGCCACTGGGCGCGGATGTGATGGATTCGCCCGATCAGCCCACGGCGGATCGTATCCACCGCGTTGTCGTACAGGATGCTGTAGTGCCGCTGGTGGCCCACGGCCAGTACCTTGCCGGTTTGTTCGGCCACGCGGGCCATTTCTTTGCATTCGCGGATGCTGTGGGCCATGAGCTTTTCGGTCAGCACGTGCTTGCCGGCCTTTATCGCCTCGATGGCCACCGGCGCGTGCAAGTGCAGCGGCAAGGCGATGATCACCGCCTCGACGTTGGGGTCCTTGAGCAGCTCGCGGTAGTCCTGGTCATAGACTTTGACGTGCTTGCGGGCCTCGGCTTCGGTCTTCCAGCCGTACTTGGCCATCAACCCGGGGCGGGCCGCCTGGGCGTTGGGCGAGGAGGGGTCGCCGTGAAACGCCCGCCAGATGTTGTAGGGCCGGATGTCGGCAATGGCCACGATGTTCAGGTATTCGGGGTTATGGGCGCCGATGAGCACGCCCCCCTCGTCGCCGGTGCCGATCATGCCCACCCGCAGCGGATCGCCCACGCTGCGGCCGTAGCCGAAGTAGTAGGCGCCCAGCCCGCCGCCGGACACCAGGCCCGCGGCGATGGTCCCCTGAAGGAACTCGCGCCGGGTGAGCGGGCTGCCGATGGCCCCGTAGAAGTTCTCCTTGCCCACGGCTTTTTCTTCTGGCGACAGGTTCATCGGTACTCCTCGCGATGAATTGGGAACGGGGAAAAGCGTCGGTTGGCGTTTTTCCGGGTGTTTTTCAGTTTATCGTCTCCGGCGAGCCGCAAGTGCCAGCTTGCGGTTTTTCACAAAAAGGCAGCGAATGTGGCACTGTTTTGACAACCGGGAGCTAGCGTTCCGTACATGTTTAGCCGGCTAGCACCCAGTTGGTTCGACGCTTGGGTACGAGGGGTAAATAAGCGTTTATTCTTACAACCGGCGAGCCGCCAGCTTCAGCTGGCGGAGAAGGTCAACACACAGGTGTTTGTTCGACTCTCCCCGGGCTAAAGTCCGGTACGTGTTTAGCCAGCTAGCAGCCGGAGGACCGACGCCGCAGGCGTCGCACTCTGGTAGCCGGGGGTCGTCAGACCCCCGGGAGGCAGCGTTTTTCCTTGTCCTTTAGCATCCCGAAGGGATGCCAGAGGGCAAAACGGTCCTTGTTTCTGGCACCCCTGGCGGGGTGCGGGGTGGGGTAATGGCCGTCACTTTCCGGTGGTCTCCGCTGCGCTCCGACCACCGGCTACTGGGCTGGCAAGCCTTCGGCTTGCTTTATGGTTTGGACACATCACACCTTGTGCTAGCACGCTAAACACGTACGAAGTCCAGGGCTCGCCGGACAAGAATCGACTCTTTTTTGCTCTGGGGGCGCTTCGTCTTGTGCTGGCACGTTAAACACGCACTACGCCCCCGGATCGCCGGTGCCGCTACTTGGCTTTTTTCTCCTTCTTGCCGCGGCAGCAGCGGGCCCAGAGTCCATGATACAGCACAAAGTCTACTCCGGCCCAGCGTCCCGCAGGCGTGGCGGCCACGAACAACAGGGTGAGCATCTCGATAAAGTCCTTGTTCACCACGATGGCATGGCCCTGGGAAGGATGCGGCGGCGGGTACACTCCCGGCAGGGCCGGTTGGGCCAGCACCACCAGCAGCAAGAACGCGGCTCCGCCCAGGGCGGCCGGTCGGGTCAGCAGGCCCAGCATCAGCCCCAACCCCACGGCCACCAGCAGCCACCGCGTGGCCTGGTCGATGCGGTCGATGGTTTCCACGGGCCGGGGCAGAGGGCCGCGGCCGGCTTGCTGTTCCGGGGTGGCCAGGGCTTCCAGTTCCCGGCCGAAGGCGGCCATCATCTTGTCCACGCGCCCCAGCAACGGGGCGGCCTGCTGCTGAAGCTCCTGCCAGCGGCGGTGCAGCCGCTCCTGCAAGTAAGGCACCTGGCGACCCGCAGGCGCCCCGGCCTGTTGCCTCCACTTCTCCAGGGCTTTCAGGTACTGGTTGATTTCCGCCTCGTTTTCGGCAAAGAAGTCGTCCAGCTGTTTCTCGAACAGTTGCAGCACCCGCCGGGCGGCTTGTTGCTGTTTTTCGTCGAAGCCGTAGTGGTCGATGGCCTGTTGCAACTGGGCCTGCCAGCGGGAAAACACCCACTGCTTGTCCAGCCGGTTGCGGCCATCGTAATCCGGCAGCAGGCGGTGGAATTGATGGGCAAAAGGCCCCCGGGCCTGGCGGAAAAACCCGGCGGCGGACCACTCCGGGTGTTTCCACTTCCACCAGCCTTCGTAGAGGAAGTGCCAGCCCAGGGCCACCCGTAGCACCACCAGCAGCGCCACGGCCAGCAGACCAAGCTCAAAGCGACGTTTCAACACGGGCTCTCCACAACCAGGGGGGATGTTCCACGGGGGGGAAGCTTCGGGGAAGGACCTCATGCTCCTT
>JALSGI010000203.1 GCA_026982835.1 Planctomycetota bacterium
CCTTGGCCCGCTGGGCCGCGGCCGCTGGGACCGACACCCGGGTGTGGCAAGCACTGGAGCGGGCCGTGGAGTTTTTGCAATGGTTCGTGCATCCGGATGGCAGTTGCGGCGGGCCGTATGCTTCCCGGAGCACAAGCCAGCTTTATGCGGCAGGGCTGGAACTGCTGGCCCCTTGCCTGGGAGTGGCCCGGGCCGTTGCCGTGCTGCACCGCCGGGCGCTTGCCGCGGGCAATGCCTCGTTGCCGGATGACGAACGGCTTTTCCTGCACTTTTTCTACGATCGGTTGCTCTGCTGGCTTTACGGCCGCCGCCGGGCAGTTCCCCGCCGCCAGTGGCCGCCGGAGAAGAACAAACGCCCCCTCTGCCAGCGGGCCGGGTGGAGAGCCCGGAAGGAGTACCATCCGGCCGCGCATGCCGAGCCCAAGCTGGCCCAAGGACTGCGGCACTTCCCCGGGGCTGGACTGGTGGTGCATCGCCGTGGTGAGTTCCATCTGGTCGTCTCCACCGCCCGAGGCGGAGTGCTCCTCTGGCATGCTCCAGGGCGTAAGCCGGTGGTGGAAGGAGCTGTCGTGTTGCAAAAACGTCCCGGCCGGGTGGCTCACTCTGCCTGGCACCACGCGGGCCAGCAGGCCCAGGTGCAGCTTACTGCCCAAGGAGTCGAAATCGAACTGGTCCGCCCCCTGGCCTGGCACAAGCAACGTCTGGCCACGCCGCTGACCCAGGCCGCGTTCCACCTGGGGATGATCACGCTGGGGCGGTGCTTGCGCACGCCGGTGCGCTGGCTGCTTCAGCGACTGCTGATTACCGCCCGGCGCAAGGCTCCCTTGGTGCTCCTCCGCCGTATTCGCTACCGCTGGGCCGGTGCGCCCCAGCTGGAAGTGGTCGATCGCCTCAGCCCCCAGGGCCGCGCTGCCCGTTGGCGGCACTTCTGGCTGGCCGGGGACTTCCAACCGGAGTACACGGCTGCCTCCTGCGGCTACCAGCCGGCGCTGCTTGAGCCGTGGCGTAACCTGGATTTCCTGCTGCCCGTGTTACAACACACCCAAAGCGTCGAGCTGCGCCGATGTTATCAAGCCCACTCTTTCCCCGAGGATAAGGGGCCGCGTCGTCATGGCTCCCGGTAACTCTTCCCCAGGATGGAAACGCCAACCTCTTTGGATCCGCGTACTCCAAAGGCTTGTGCAGCTGATCAAACGCCCCAGGGTGCGCCTGGGGGTGACCGTGCTGCTGCTGGCCGCGGTGTTCTACCAGGTTCAGTGGCGGCAACTGGGCTCCGTGCTGGCGGCAAGCGATCCGGGTTGGCTGCTTGCGGGCCTGGCGTTTTTCGTCCCCCAATGGCTTTGCTCCACTTGGCGTTGGCGGCGCCTGGTGGCCCCGGCAGTCGAACTCACCTGGCGGGAAGCGTGGCACCACCAATGCCAGGCGGCAACTTGGAGCCTGTTGCTGCCGGGCAAAACGGGGGAGGCTTCCAAGATCGCAGCGTTATACCTGGCGGGTGTGCAAGCCAGGCGGGCCGGGGGATTGCTGTTGTGGGAAAAGATCGGCGACCTGCTGGCCCTGGCCCTGCTTGCCGCCTTGGCCTGGGCATGGCCGGACCGGATGGAACCGATTTGCTTGGGCCTGCTGTTGGTGGGGGCCGGGCTGGTGCTGGGGCAGCGGTGGCTTCCGAAGCGTTCTGGCCCGGGCGACTCGGTTTCCCTCAAGCAGTGGCCGCCCCAGGCGTCTTCGCCTCCGTTCCGAGGAGCCCTGCTGGCTTGGGCCGTCGGCTCGCTGGTGCTGTGGCAATTGCACCTGGGACAGATTCTGTTTTTTGCCTGGGCCTGCGGGCTGAGCGTGGACTGGGCGGATGTGTGCCGCGTGGTGCCGCTGGCGCTGGTGGTGGGCCTGGTGCCGGTAAGCTGGTGGGGGCTGGGCACGCGCGACGCGGTGCTGGTGGGATTCTGGGTTCCCCCGGCCCAGCTGGAACAACTGCTGCTGCTGGCCGTGCTGCTGGCGTTGCGCTACCTGGTGCCGGGGGTAGTGGGCCTGGCGTGGCTGGGGCTTAGCCGCCCGAGTTGCGAGCCGGTTGCGGAGCCACCATGGGCAGACTCGGCTGCTGTTTGAGGCGGGCCGACTGAGGCTGTGCCGGCGAGGAGGACTCCGCCTCTGGATACCGCAAGTCCCGCGAAGGATCCACCCCCTCAAAACGCCGCTGGTAGTACACCTGCAGGCCGTGCAGGGCGTGGTACAGGGCGCCGCATTCGATGGCCAGCTCCTCGGTTTCCTGGAGTAACTGGCACAGGTGCCGCACGGCGTTTTCCATCCAGGGGGCGGCCAGCTCCTCCGGTTCCAGGGCCAGGGCCAGGAACTCCACCGTGTGGCCGGTGGTGCCCAGGCGTTTCTTCACGTCCGGGGTGCTTCCGGGCCGGCGGAAGTAATGGGCCGAGAAAGCTCCATCGGGCTGCTGGTAAGCCCGGGCCAAGGCCACGGCCTCGTCGATCCGCCGCTTGGCTTCCGCCCAAGGGCCGGTGAGCTTGTCTTTGTTGGGATCGAAGTAGGCCCGCAACGCCATCGTCATGCCGATCAGGCGGTGGGTGCCGCCGCACGCGCTGGTGTTCAAGTCTTGTTTGGCTTCCCAGGCCACGGCCCGTTCCACGGTCCACGTCTCCCCCTGGCTGTTTTTCCACTGGGCATCGCGGGGCAGATAGCGGCTCAAGGCGATCAGGGTCCAGCTCAGCTCCATCCCTTCCTGCATGTCCCACTGGGAACGGCGGAGCATGTCTCCCAGCGTGTAGGCTTTCCCTTGCCAGTAGATCGGGCAATCGAGCTTCAGCCCACACTGCGAAAACACGGCCAGCCACTGGTCTTCGTGTCCTTGGCCGATGAGCGAGCCGGGCTGACTGATCACTTCCAATCCCTGGGGCGTAGGTTCCAGGAGAAATCCCCGCAGCGTGCCGCCTTCCAGCAGCCATTTCAGGGCGGGCACTCGCTCTCCCTGGTGGAGGATTTGCAACCGATCCTGATAGGCCAGCACCCCGTGCAGAATCTGCCAGGCGCCGTGATCGCTGGTGCTCAGGTGCCGGTGCAGATTGGTCTCCAGCACATGCTGGAGCAGCTGTTTGAGTTCCTCGTCGGGTACATCGGCAAATTGCGGAGCCTCTATCTGCGTGTCGGATTCGTCCTGGCTGAGGCTGCTTCCCTGGCAACCGGCCAGCACGATCCCCAGCAGCCCCAAGGCCACCAGGAAAAAGTGCCACCTCGTGGCTCGAAAACCGGGGCTGCCGCAAACCTCGCAGGACATGACGAGGACTCCTACACGGAACAACTGCCGACTCCGGCCGTTTCGGTTGTCCCCCTCCCAGAAGCACCAGGATATTCTACCGGCCGAACGTGGCCGAAGATAGCACTTGGCCCTCCCAGGCTCTCTATCTCTCCAGTTCGTCCAATCTTTTGCAAAACTTCTCCCCCGGCCAGCAGCGGGAAACTTTTCGCATTGTAACAGACGTATCACCTCCGGTGTCAAAAAATAGGGGATATGCGGGGAGTGGAAAAAACAGGAAAGCTGCCATCCTCTCCCCTACGATAACACCTACGAAGCCTGCAAAAGTAAGGAAAGCGAGCATGGCCAGGGAAAATCGGCGGCCAAGCACCCCATCCCCCGAAACATGCCTGGAGTGGAGCCATGGCCCCTTGGGAAACCTCCTCACCCTATCTTGACGGCACGGCCCAGGACTTCCAGCTGGAGCACGAACCGCTGCTGTTCGTCCCGGCCGCCCCGGTGGCCCCACAGAAGGTGCTCCTCGTGGACGACGAGCCGGTGGCCCGCGACGTGCTGGCCGAAACGCTCCAGGAGATTTGCGGCCCCCGCCTGCGCATGCACCATTGCAGCCAGGGGCTGGAGGCCCTGGAAGTGCTTCGCCGCCGCCGGTTCGACCTGGTGCTGATCGACTACTGGCTCCCCGACATGGACGGCCTGGAACTGGTCTCCACCATTGCCGACATGGTGGACGATACGGCAGTGGTTCTCATGGCTCGCGGGGGGGAAGGGTCGCTGGGGGCCGAGGCCCTGTACCGCGGGGCGCGCCACTTCCTGGACAAAAACCACCTGGAGCCGGAGACGGTCCGCCAGGTGCTCCTGGAGGCCTGGCACACGGCGCGGATGGACTGGGCGGCCAGTTGCCATACCGCCTCCATGCAACATCGCCTGGAAGAAACCCAGCAGCAACTGGAACAAATGAGCCGGCAGGTGGCCGCCTTGCTGGAGCAGACCCGGCAGATGCAACATGCGGCCGCCACCTTGCCCCCGGCGGAGATGATGCGGCAGTTCGAGCAACTGGCCCAATCGCTCCAGCAGACCCAGCAGGCTTTGTCCCGCATGCAGCAGGCCGCCGCGGAACGGGGCTGACACACCCGCCCAAGCGGCCCCTTTCTAGCTGCTGGCCGAGCGGTAACTTTCCAAGGCCCGCTGGAAAACCCAACGCCCGGCCCAAAAGCTCATCACGGTGGCCACCAGCGCATAGCCCATCAGCCACC
>JALSGI010000204.1 GCA_026982835.1 Planctomycetota bacterium
AGGGGGAGCAAACCATGAGAAGCACCTTGATACGTCTCTGGCGTGATGAAACCGGCACAGTGGTTTCGGCTGAAGTGCTGTTGATGGCCACCACCGTGCTGCTGGGCCTGATCGTCGGGTTGGCCACGATTCGCGACGGGCTGAACAACGAGTTGGCCGATGTAGCACAGGCTATTGACGACCTGGACCAAAGCTACGAGATCGAGGATATCCAAGGCCACTCAGCCGCCGTGGCCGAAAGTGAGTATGAAGCCGACGGGAACGATTTCTGCGACGACGGTGGCACGGCAGCAGAACACTGCATCGTGATCCTGCCTCCAACGGCCACGCCCGACGGGGCCGACGATCAGGTCTAACCCAAACTTCCCCCCTACATGCAGGGGGTGTGGTATGCATAAACAACTTGAATGTAGTAACTTACGAAAAACCATTGGCCCAAATTTCCTGCTATTTTCTGACTGCCACCCTATTTGTCGCAACCCATTTCAATGCAAGGATTTACGGCATGCCGCCACATAACTGCACCGGAAAGCGCAAATTTCCGTAAGGTATTTATATACAATTGCTTATGACAAATGGCTTGGAGGAGGTTTGGCCTAACAGCCCGTTGAAGAACTCCCTGTGGAACGGAAACACGCTACGGATTTTCCGCGGCTTCTGCGCAAAAAGCGGCTCGGCAGCCTTGCCCTTCCACTCCCGCAGCTTACCCTGCGCACCCCGTGGCACCTCGCTGGTTCTTACATCGGAGCGGAAGCTCCTGGGCAACCCCGGACTTTTTTAGTCCGGGGAGAGTCGAATAAACACATGTTTGTTGATCTTCTCCGCCAGCTGAAGCTGGCGGCTCGCCGTTGCAGGAATCAAAGCAGGTCCACCAAGTGCGTTGTTTTTCACATTTTAGTTTTATTCCCCACTGGTGCGGAAACACCCTGCGCAGGCCGCATGGCGCAAACCGCACGCCGATGCTCGCCGGGGGTGGAAGCACCACGTCAAGCGTCCATGAGCTAGCACGCTTAACACGTATCCGGCTTCTACCGGAGGGGAGCAGCCAGCCGGGGGCGTTCGCCGGAGGCGGCGTTTTTCTCGGGAAACGGGGCCTGCTTTACCGCTCAAGGGGTCTTGGGCGTGGCCTTTTTCTTCTGTTTTTGCTTTTGCCGCTCGGCCAACGCGCGAAGCCGAGCCACGATCTCCCGTTGCTCCTCGTCCAGCACGGCTTCGATCTCCCGGTCGCGTTGCTTTTTCAACGCTTCGATCTGTTGCAGCAGACGGCGAATCTGCACTTCGTACTTCTGCTGGATTTCGTAAATAAGCTTGCGCTGCTTGGGGGTAACCACCACGTCGTAAAATCGCGGCAACCGCCCCTTGGCCTCCTTGGTCGAAGTCGAGGGGGCCGGAGGAGCCGCCGGTTGCTGGGCCTGCACCCCCCAGAACAACACGGCCACCAGAAACACCGTCAGACCCGCCAGCACCACACCGGAGCTTCCGCGCATGGCTGTGCCCTCCGTCGTTTTGAGATGGGGAAAAGATACCCGCAGTTTCCGTCCCACTGCCCGCGATCCGTCATTTGACCGCAAAGAATAGCCAGCCCCCCGGAAGTGTCAAGCAAAATTCCCTTCGGACAATTGCTTTGTTTCTTCGGCGGCCAGGCAGTACACTGACGACATGGAAAAGTGTCACTCTTCGGGGAGGTGTGAAAATGGTTTCTTTGCTTCGTGTTGTGTGGCTGACGGCCGTGGTTCTCTACTGCCTGCCGGTACAGGCCCAGGTGGTGCTCCGCTACCGGTTCGAGAAGGACAAGCCGCTGTACTATGAAATCAAGTTGCAAGTCGAGCAAAAGATGGGGCTCCCGGGACAGCAAGATATCACCGTAAAAATCGAATCGCGCGATGTGAGCCGATGGAGCGTGAAAGAAATCACCCCGGAAGGGGAGTTCGTGCTGGAAAAGAAGTCCCTGCTGTTGCAGTTCTCTCAAACGGTGGAAGGACCTTTCGGAAAGCAAGCGTTCCGCTTCGATTCCACGCAACCGGCTCCCCCGGCCCGCGACGCTTCACAGAAGCTATTGATCCAGATGCTCCAAAACCAGGCTCGGGTGCCGCTGGTGTTGCGGGTCGATTCTCGGGGGCGCATCTCCCAGGTCCAGGGGATCGAAGAATGGCACAAGGGGATCCAGGCTCCCGCCGCCATGAAAAAACTCCTGGAAGACACGCTGGCCCAAACCCGCAAACAAATGAAAAGTTTGTTCGTCCCCCTGCCGGAAAAGGCTCCGAAGGTCGGCGACCAATGGGAAACCCCGTTTGAGTACAAGTTGGGCTCCCTGGGAGAGCTCAAAGGGAAAGTCGTCCACCGCTACGAAGGAACCCGGGAGAACATCGCCCGATTTGCCCGGCAAACGTTTCTCCAAGGCAAGCTGGATATTAAACCGGCTCCGGGAATCCAGATCAAGGGAACGACGCAAACCAAGCGCACCCAAGGGCACGTGTTACTGGACGTGGTCCGGGGGCACATTCGGGCTTCCGAGGAGGAGTTCCAATTGGAAGTCGAGGCGGACATTCTCGCGCCGAATCAAAACCAAAAATTGAAGCAGACGGCAACCACCAAGCAAAGCATGCGCCTGCTGGACTCCCCGCCCAAGCTGCCCCAAAACTCTCAAGAACAAACGGAAAAATAGACCCAACGCCCGCAGCTTCAATACTCCTCGGCCTCTTCCCCCTGGGGGCGCTCCGGCAGGGGCAAGCCGTACTGCTCCTCCAGCCACCGGCCCAGGTCCACCAGGCGGCAACGGGCCGAGCAGAACGGTAGCGCCTCGCTTTGCGAGGCGCAGAACCGCACCTGGCACACCGGGCAGGTGAGCCAGCGATCCTGGGACTCTTTGGCGCCGGACATGGGCGTTTGAGTGGATGATTCGGTTATTTGCTGTCCTTCTTCTTCCCTTCGGAGCCGCCGCCGGAGGAGGCCTTTTCGGCCTGTTTCTTCTCCTCGGCGGCCCGCTTCTTGTACGACTCGGAACGGTAGTCGGTCTGGTAAAACCCCGAGCCTTTGAACACAATGGCCGCTCCCGTGCCGAACAGCCGCCGGGCGCGGCGGCGTCCGCACTCGGGGCACTTCTTCACCGGCTCGGCCGTGATGGACTGGAACAGTTCCCACTCGTGTCCGCAGTTGTCGCACACGTAGTCGTAAGTGGGCATGGCGGTCCTCCTGGGGTGTCGGCAGCTGGCAACTCAGGGTGGGGAGGAAACCTACGGGGAAAGTCAGCCTTGGCCGTCGCTCTCCTCGGCCGGAGAGGCCGCCTGTGGCGAGGAGGGGCTTTGCTGGCTGACGTCCCCCTTGTCCGGCCCCTGGGAGACGATCACCTGGGCCGGGCGGATGACCCGATCGTGCAGCTTGTATCCGGGGCGCAGCACCTGGATGACAGTTTGCGGGGGGTGTTGTTCATGGGGCTGGGTGGCCACCGCTTCGTGGTGATGCGGATCGAACGGTTCGCCGTGCGGGTGGAGGCGCTGGCAGTGGTGTTGCCGCAGCACCTGTTGCAACTGCTGGGCCACCATCTGGAACCCCTGGATAAGGCTTTCCACATCCTGGGTCTTGCGGGCGGCCTGGAGGGCGTGTTCCAGGTTGTCGCACACCGGGAGCAGATCGCGAATGAGGGCCAGTTCGGCAAAACGGCGTTCTTCTTCTTGTTCTCGTTGAACACGTTTGCGGTAGTTTTCCAGGTCGGCCTGGGCGCGCAAGGCCACTTCCCGCATCAGCTCCACGTCGCGGCGGAGCCGTTCGGCCTCGGCTTGCAGCTGCTGCCGCTGTTTTTCCAGGTGCTGTTTCTCCTGCTGGAACGCCTCTTCGGCAGCCTGTTGTTCGGGCTGGGGCTGTTGCGGGGCCGAAGCTGCTTCGGCCGGTGCGTCCCGTTGGGGTTGTTCTTCGGGGGGGGATTGTTCGTTCATGGGTCAGCCTCTTGCCTGGGAACGGCCGGCGGTGAAGTACTCCTTGAGCTTGTCGAAAAAACTTTTCCGCTGCGGCCCCGGATGGCGGTCCTCCAGGGCGGCCAGTTGTTCCAGCAGCTCCCGTTGCTTGCCGGTGACGCGCCGGGGCACCTCCAGCACCACCTCCAGCAGCAGGTCGCCGCGGCGGCCGCTTTGCAGGTCCGGCAGTCCCTCTCCCCGCAGGCGGATCACCTGTCCCGGCTGCGTGCCGGGAGCAATCTTGACCTTGCGCGTGCCTTCCAGGGTGGGCACTTCCAGCTCCGCTCCCAGCGCCGCCTGCGGATAGGAAAGCGGCAAGCGGCACACCAGGTCGTTGCCGTGGCGCTGGAACAGCGGATGCGGCGTCAGTCGCACCTGCACGTAGCAGTGCCCGGCCGAGCCCCCGTGGGCGCCGGCATGCCCTTGCCCGGCCAGTCGCAGCTGGATGTCCTCGTCGATCCCGGCGGGGATGCTCACCGTGCGAGTGACCTGTTGCAGCACGGTTCCCTGGCCGCGGCACTCGGGGCAGGGGGTGCGGATGGTTTGCCCTGCGCCGCGGCAGGCCGGGCAAGTGGTCTCCACACGCAGGAACCCCCGGGCCTGCACCACACGGCCATGTCCTCGGCAGTAGTCACATGGTTGCAGTCCCTGGCGGGGATCGGCCCCGGTCCCTTCGCAGTGGGAACAGCTTTGCCGCCGCTGGAAACGGACCTCCTTTTCGGTGCCGTGGAGCACTTCTTCCAGCGAAAGCTCCACGGTGCAGGTGATGTCCTGCCCGCGGGTGGGCCGGGGGCCGCGGGAACGCCCCATGCCGAAAAAATCGGCGAAAATGCTGTCCTGGAAAATATCGCGGAAGGCGTCGAAAATGTCGCTGATGTCGTGAAACTGCGGCGCCCCTCCTTCCAGCCCCGCATGCCCGTAGCGGTCATACCGGCGGCGTTTTTCCGGGTCGGAGAGGACCTCGAAGGCTTCCGAGGCCTCCTTGAACCGCCGCACGGCTTCTTCGTCGCCGGGGTTGCGGTCCGGGTGGTACTTCAGCGCCAGGCGGCGATAGGCCTGGGTGATCTCTTCCCGCGTGGCGGTACGCGAAACGCCCAGGATCTCGTAATAGTCCCGCTTCGTGCTCATCGTAACCATCGTGCCGGTGGACCAGGGAGAGGATGCCACCTTTTTATTTTACGTCCTGGGCCGGGACTCGACAGCTGCACCCGGGGACGGGGGGAGCGTGAAAACGGGCCACCGGGGGCCAAGGGCGCCGGTGACCCGCTTGTCGTGCATGCCGGCACGGCCAAAGGGCCGCTTAGCGAATCGCCCCCTCGACCTGCTTCTCCTTGTCCTCTTTCTCCAGGTTGGTCACCAGCACGTCGGTGGTGAGCATCAGCCCGGCGATGCTGGCCGCGTTGCTCAGCGCGGTGCGGACCACCTTGAGCGGGTCGATCACACCGGCCTTGTACATATCGACGTATTTGCGCTGGTAGGCGTCGTAGCCTTCGTTCTGGGGCCGGTTGCGCACTTCGTCGGCCACCACCGAGCCGTCCACGCCCGTGTTGTCCGCAATCTGGCGGATGGGGGCTTCCAGGGCCCGGTGCAGGATGTCCACGCCGATCTTTTCGTCTCCGCGGGCGGAGCTGCGCACCTTGGCCACCGCCTCCTGGCAGCGAAGCAGGGCCACGCCCCCGCCGGGCAGGATGCCCTCTTCCACCGCGGCGCGGGTGGCATGCAGGGCGTCTTCCAGCCGGGCCTTGCGCTGCTTCATGTCCACCTCGGTGGCTCCGCCCACCGAGATGATGGCCACCCCGCCGGTGAGCTTGGCCAGGCGTTCCTGGAGCTTTTCGCGGTCGTAGTCGCTGTCGGTCTCCTCGATCTGGCGGCGGATCTGCTCCACGCGTTTCTGGATCGCCTCGGACTGGCCGTAGCCTTCGATGATGGTGGTGCTGTTTTTGTCCACCTTCACCTGGCGGGCCCGGCCCAGGTGCTCCAGCTTCACGTTCTCCAGCTTCAGACCCAGGTCCTCGCTCAGGAACGTGCCGCCGGTCAAGGTGGCGATGTCGGCCAGCATGGCCTTGCGGCGGTCGCCGAAGCCGGGGGCCTTGACCGCGCAGACGTTGAGCACCCCGCGCAGCTTGTTCACCACCAGCGTGGCCAACGCCTCCCCTTCCACGTCCTCGGCGATGATCAGCAGCGGCTTGCCGGAGTGGTGGATCTGCTCCAGCACCGGGATCAGATCGCGGAAGCTGCTGATTTTCTTTTCGTGGATGAGGATGTAAGGCTCTTCCAGCACGCACTCCAGTTCGGCGGGCCGGTTGATGAAGTAGGGGCTGATGTACCCCTTGTCGAACTGCATCCCTTCGACCAGCTCCAGGGTGGTCTCCAGCCCCTTGCCCTCCTCGACGGTGATCACGCCATCCTTGCCCACCCTCTCCAGCGCGTCGGCCAGCAGGCGGCCGATCTCCTCATCGTTGTTGGCGGCGATGGTGCCTACCTGGACGATCTCCTCCTTGCTCGTGACCGGCTGGGCGATCTGGCGCAGGTGCTCCACGGCCGCTTCGGTGGCCTTTTCGATGCCGCGGCGGACCGCCATCGGGTTGGCCCCCGAGGTGATGTTCTTCAGGCCTTGCTGGAAGATTTCACGGGCCAGCACGGTGGCCGTGGTGGTGCCGTCCCCGGCCACGTCGCTGGTCTTGGAGGCCACCTCGTTGACCAGCTTGGCCCCCATGTTCTCGAAGTGGTCCTCCAGCTCGATCTCCTTGCTGACGGTCACACCGTCCTTGGTGACGGTGGGGCCGCCGAAGGACTTGTCGATGATCACGTTGCGGCCGGTGGGGCCCATGGTGACGGCCACGGCGTGGGCCAGTTTTTCCACGCCCTGAAGCAGCTTGTTGCGGGCGTTGACGTCAAAGAGCAGTTGCTTTGCCACGGCTGGGATCTCCTGTGTGCGAACAGGGAGGATGGTGTTCACCTTGCCGACAACGGGAAGCTCCCTGGCCCTGGGGCCTGGAGCGGGAGTTGCCCACTGCGGTCCTGGAAGCTGGGGTTACTCGGTGAGGACGCGGGCCAGCACGTCGCTTTCCCGCATGATCTTCAGTTCCTTGCCGTCCACTTCCACCTCGTGGCCGGAGTACTTGCCGAAGATCACTTCATCTCCCACCGAAACGGACATCTCGCCCCGGGAGCCGCTGTCCAGCAGCTTGCCCGGCCCCACGGCCACCACGCGGCCGCGCTGGGGTTTTTCCTGGGCCGCATCGGGCAGCACGATCCCGCCGGCGGTGGTCTCCTCGGCCGGCAACGGTTCGATCACCACGCGATCGTCCAGGGGTCGCAGTTTCATGGGCTGGGTTCTCCTTGGTGGGTTTAAGCGGAGTGGGGTCCAGTTGTTTCCCAACCGCCGGCCAGGGCCGGCGGCTCAACGGTCAGGCGATTTTCCGGCCTCCTGGGCGTCCCGCCCGGCCGGCGGGCAGGAGTGCCTAGAAGTCCATGCCGTGGTCGTGATGGTGGTGGTCCTCCTCGTCCTCTTCTTCCTTGGGGATGTCGGTAACCAGGCACTCGGTGGTCAACAGCAGTGTGGCCACGCTGGCCCCGTTGAACAACGCCTGGCGGACCACCTTGGCCGGGTCGATCACGCCGGCTTGGACCAGGTCGGTGTATTCGTTCCGGTCGGCGTTGTAGCCTTCGCTGCTCTTGAGCTGGCGGACGCGGTTAACCACCACCGCCCCATCGGCTCCGGCGTTCTCGGCGATGTAGCGCAGCGGGTACTCCAGCACCCGGCTGATGATCTCGGCCCCCAGGGCCTCGTCCCCTTCCAGTTCCAGCTTGTTCAAAGCACGCTGGGCGCGGATCAAGGCCACACCCCCGCCGGGGACGATCCCTTCTTCCAGGGCGGCGCGGGTGGCGGCCTTGGCGTCCTCGAACAGGGCCTTGCGCTCTTTCATTTCGGTTTCGGTGGCGGCGCCGACGAGGATTTGGGCCACGCCGCCTGCCAGCTTGGCCAGGCGTTCCTGGAGCTTTTCCCGATCGTACTCGCTGTCGGTCTCTTCCAGCTCGCGGCGGATCTGCTCGATGCGGCCCTCGATCGCCTCCTTGGTGCCGGCCCCTTTGACAATGGTCGTCTCCTCGGAGGTGACGATCACCTTGGCCGCCTGGCCCAGATCGGAAAGCTTCACGCTTTCCAGCTTGATGCCCAGGTCTTTGTAGATGGGATTGGCCCCGGTGAGCACGGCGATGTCGCCCAGCATGGCCTTGCGGCGTTCGCCGTAGCCGGGGGCCTTGACCGCGCAAGCCTGCAGGATGCCCCGCAGCTTGTTCACCACCAGTGTGGCCAGGGCTTCCCCTTCCACATCCTCGGCGATGATCAGCAAGGGGCGCTTGGTCTGGCTGACCGCCTCCAGCAGCGGCACCAGGTCCTTGACCGCGGAGATTTTTTCCTCATAGACCAGGATGTAGGGTTTTTCCAGCACGCACTCCTGGCTGTCTTCGTCGGTGACGAAGTGGGGGGAGAGGAAGCCGCGGTCGAACTGCATCCCCTCGACCACCTCGACCACGGTTTCGGCCGAGCGACCTTCCTCGACGGTGATCACGCCGTCCTTGCCCACCTTCAGGAACGCTTCGGCCAGCTTGTCGCCGATTTCCGGGTCGCTGTTGCCGGCGATGGTGGCCACCTGCTTGATCTGCTGCTTGTCCTTGTCGGAGACCTTGATCGCTCGTTTCTTCACCTCCTCGGCCACCGCATCGACGGCCTTGTGGATGCCGCGGGCCAGGGCCATGGCATCCGCCCCGGCGGCCACCATCTTCAACCCCTCGCGGAAGATCGCCTCGGCCAGCACGGTGGCGGTGGTGGTGCCGTCCCCGGCCACTTCGTTGGTTTTGCTGGCGGCCTCTTTGACCAGCTGGGCCCCCAGGTTCTCGTAGGGGTCGTCCAGCTCGATATCCTCGGCCACGGTGACACCGTCCTTGGTCACTTTGGGGGAACCCCAGCCTTTGTCCAGCACCGCGTTGCGTCCGCGGGGTCCCAGGGTGCTTCGCACGGCCCGAGCCAGCTTGGACACTCCCGAGTAAAGCGACTGGCGAGCATCCTCGAAAAAGAGCATCTGCTTGGCCACCGTGGTATCTCCTGTTGCTAGAAGGCGGATGCGAGTGTTCGACAAGCAGGGTGTAGGTTGGTGTGCCAAAGAACGAACGTCCCTCGCCTCCCGGGCAAGGAACGCGCAAAGCCTGCTTGCGGCCTGGCCGCCTTGGCAGGCTGGAACTGGCACGGCATTCCTACTAGCAACAATTGTGCCATGTGTGACTTGCGTGCCGCAAGTTGTTGATAATAAAACTGTTATGAAAAACGCTCTTTCCCGCCATCTGGCCTGTCCCCGGGGGAGGTTGCCATTCTGGCAGTCGCGTCCCGGCCCCCAGCCCCGTCCGGGGGGATGAATAGTCTGGAGGCATCGCCCCCGGGGCTGCTCTTGGCCCACCGCAGGCAAGCTGTCAGAATGGTTTGCAAAGATGCGGCCTCGCTCAACGGTTGAAGCCTGGGAAACTTGGGCAAGGATGCCGGGGAGCTCTTCTTGGTTCTCATTGAACGAAGCATCATGGCAAAGTCCTCAGCAAAGTCTTCGGCAAAAGGCGGTTCGGGTTCTACGGCTTCCCCTGCTCCCCGGGTGGACACGTTCCGGGAGCTGGTCGAGTCGATCGTCATCGCCTTTGCCTTGGCGTTTGTGTTCAAAGCCTATTCGGCCGAGGCGTTTGTCATTCCCACCGGCTCGATGGCCACTACGCTGATGGGACGGCACAAGGACGTCATCTGCCCCCGCTGCGGCTACTCCTTTCAGGTGGGAGCCAGCAGCGAAGAAGACGAAAAGGCCCAGCAGGCCAGGCAAGAGGTAGTTTCCCTGGAACAACAACTGGCTCGGCTTGCCTCCCAGGGCGCTCCTCCGGCCAGGCAGGAACAGACGCGCCGGGAGCTGGACCTGGCCCGGCGGCAGGCGGACGATTACCGGGTGGTGGCGGGCCAGTGCCCCAACTGCCGCTACTGGGTCTTGACGGACCCTCGGACCTGGTCGCTGTTGCCCCAGAGCGTGCAACGCCTCTTGCCCGAGCAGCCTGAGCAGCTCCCCTCCTACGACGGAGACCGGATCATCGTCACCAAGTTCGGCAAGTTTCGCCGCTGGGACGTGGTGGTGTTCCACTACCCGGAGGAGGCTCAGACCAACTACATCAAGCGGCTGGTGGGGTTGCCCAGGGAGGTGCTGCGGATCAAGGACGGCGACCTTTACGCCCGGCCGCTGGAAGACCCGCAAGCTGCGTTTGGCATCTTGCGCAAGCCCCTGCCCAAGATCCTGGCCATGCTGCGGGTGGTGTATCACAACGACTACGTTCCGCGGCTTGGCCCCGACTCCGGCGAGACGATCTACCGCCGCGGCTGGCCGCCCCGCTGGAGCCCGGCCCCGGCGGACTTCCACCGCTGGGTCTATGATCCGGTGGCCAATCCCCAGGGGTGGCTCCCTTTGGACCTGGTGCGTCGGACGCACGGGCTGCTCCCCTCCGAGGCGATTTCCCAGGGCCGGCAGCTGACTCAACGAAACCGGCAGCTTTGGCCCGACTCCTACCAGGCCTCGGACACCTGGAAGAGCGACGAGCAGTTCCGGCGGTTTTCCACCGACGGGTCTTCCCGGCAGGAGGTGTGGCTGCGGTACCGGCATTATGTTCCGCGGGCTCCGGGGCCCATTCGCTTCGGCGGCAGCGAGGATCAATGGGGCCAGCTGCTGAGGAACCGCTTGCAGGAGCCGGCCGAGCCGCTGCTGATCGACAGTTTTCTGGCCTACAACACGTGGGTGACACTGGGGGCTTTTCGCACGGGCCAGTTTTACGAGCGGTACAGCAATCCCTGGGCCAGCGATCTGGCCTTGGAGCTGCAGTTGGACGTGGAAAAGCCCGAAGGCTACGTGGTGCTGGAGTTGGTCAAGGGGGGCCGCTTTTTCCGCGCCCGGGTGGACCTGGCCACGGGCCAGGCCACGCTTTCGATCGACCAGGGCAAGCGGCTTTTCGACTCCGCGGGCCAGGGGGAGGAGAACCGCCACCCGCGCGGCGCCACGCCGATCCGCGCCCCCGGCAGCTACAAGCTGTTGTTTCTCAACGTCGATCACCAGCTTCGACTGGTGGTGGACGGGGAGGAGGTGCAGTTCGACGCCCCCACCACCTATCCCCTGCTGGTTCCGGCCGACGAGCCCCTGTTGCCCGCGGCGGCCGATTACGCCCCGGCCGGGATCGGTGCGGGGCCGGGGGCCCGTGTGAGCGTGGATCACCTGGTGCTGTATCGGGATGTGCACTACCTGGCCAGTTCGAATCGCTTCGGGCCGGCGGTGGCCTATCGGGACTTTCCGCTGGAGTCGGGCCAGTACTTCATGCTGGGCGACAACACGGCTTCCAGCAAGGATGCCCGGGAGTGGGCCTACCACTACGTGGACGAGGAGCTGTTGATCGGCCGGGCGCTTTTCATCTACTGGCCGCACCCGGTTCCCGGCCCCTTCCCCTGGACGCCCCACTGGAAGCGGATGAAGTTCATTCGTTAAACTTCCTCAAACGCGGCATGTTTCCCTATCCCACTGTCACGGAGGACGTGGAATGCTGCTAGAGGTCAAGGGTCTGGTCAAAATCTACGGCAAGCGCCGCGTGGTGGACGGGGTGAGCTTCGAGGTGGACCGGGGCGAGATCGTGGGCTTGTTGGGTCCCAACGGGGCGGGCAAGACCACCAGCTTCCGCATGACCTGCGGCATGATCGACCCGGACCAGGGCCGCGTCTATCTGGGCGGGCAGGACGTGACCGATTGGCCCATGTACCGTCGCGCCCGCGACGGGGGGATGGGCTACCTGGCCCAGGAAAGCAGCGTGTTCCGCAAGCTCACCGTGGAGCAGAACCTGCTGGGAGTGATGGAGCTTTTGGGCTTCGACGCCGCCCGGCGGCGTCGCCGTTGCGAGGAGCTGCTGGAACAGTTCAACATCGCCCACCTGCGCAAGAGCCTGGGCCAGAGCCTCTCCGGCGGCGAGCGGCGGCGGCTGGAGATCGCCCGCGCCCTGGTCTCCGAGCCGGAGCTGATCCTGCTGGACGAACCCTTTACCGGCATCGACCCGGTAACCATCGACAGCATCCAGGCCATCATCCGCACCTTGCGCGACCAGGGGATCGCCATCCTGATTACCGACCACCAGGTGCGGGAAACCCTGGAGATCACCGATCGCAGCTACGTCATCCGCCAGGGCAAAGTGCTCTGTCACGGCACGCCCGAGGAAGTGATCCGCCACCCCGAAGCCCGCAAATACTACTTTGGCGACATGGAGATTCCGCTGGGCCAGGAGAGCACAGCCGCGTCCCGCTCCGAGGTGGCTTGAGAAGGGACCGGGGAAGTCGAAACGGCCAGGTAGAGAGTCCGGCAACCCGTGCAAGCCGGCACAACGTCGTTTTATTCGTCCACTTCGGAGGAATCGTCCTGCCAGGGAAACTCGTCTTCCAGTTCCCAAAAAGCCTCCATCCCGGAGCGGATCAGCGCTGCCAGGTGCGTATAGTTGCGGATTTTGATCTTGTCGAAGCGAAACTCTTCCCCTTTGGCGTTTCGCACGCGGTACGATCTATGCCGCGCTTTGGGCAACAGGCGGATCAGCGGGCCCGGGAGCTTGAGAATGAGCAAGGGGAACTCTCTTTCTTCGGTGACCAGGAGAGTGATTTCTTTCCAGAGGAACACGCGCAGGTGGCCCAGGCTCTGTACGGCAAATCCGTGCTCGCCGACCCAAACTTTCAGCAAAAAGAGCCTCAGCACCCAAAAAATCAATCCCAAGGCACCCCCTGCCAGCGCAAGCACGAGGGCCGCTCCTGCCATCACCTGGAAGCGACTGAGTTGGCCTTCCTGTTCGGCAAACCAAGGGAGAGGACCGGGATGCCGCTGGATCGCTTCCCACAATCTCCAGCCCAGCAACACCGCAGCTGCCAACAGCAGGGCAGCCAGAACGAATCCTGCAAGCACCTCGGACCGGGGGCAGCGAAACGTCCGCTTCACCGGGCCGATTTCTTCTGGAGCACCGGAGCGCATGGAAGCCCTCAATACTTCAACGAGGTACTTCCCCTTATGTGTTTCTGTCTTTTCTGGCTGCGGAGAAGGGACCGGGGCCGCTTTACCGCCGTCCGTACTTCTCCAACTGCGACTCGATCCAGCGCTCCAGCTCCTCCCAGTCCACCGGCGGGAGCTGGGACAGATCGGGCCGAAGCGTACTGGCCCGGCCCAGGTACACATGGGCAATTTCGTCTTGTCGCTTGGTGGTGTTCCACTGGATGAGCACGCGGATGCAGCGGTCCAGCGCCCCGGGCACGTTCATCTCGTGACTGCACATCAGTGGCACGTCCAGCCAGCCCAACTGGCGCGCGGCCAGGGCGGGAAACTCGGCGTTTAGGTCCACCGTGGTGGTAAAAAGCGCGCAGGCCACGTCTTCCTTGCGGATGTCGTTCAGGCGGATCAAAAGCGCCAGCAGCTGGCGCGTGGCCGCCAGAATCTCTTCCCGCTGGTTGGCCTCCACCGTGGTGGCGCCCCGCACGCCGCGGCACATCAAGGGATGCCCGTCTGCCATACCTCCCTCCAAGTCGCATCGACGATGTTCAACTATAGCTGCTCTGCGTGCGGAAACCAACGCCCGGATGTGGCAGCGGGAATTGCCGCAGTTATATTGGGAAAAACGAGTCGCTGGCAGCAGCGTGGTTTTTGCCGTCCCCGTGCAGGATGCCCTCCATGAAACGGTTGCTCACTTGCGTGCTCTTGCCAGGGGTGATGGGCCTGGCTTTGCTGGAAACCGCTGGCTGGCTCTCCGCTCAGAACCCATCAAACGCCAACGTCCCCTGGACGCCGGTGCGGGTGGTGCACGGGTTCCCTGTGCCCCCGCCAGGAAAACCCCGGCCGGACCGCAAGCCGTTTGCCTACCGCGAGGCCGAAGTGCCCTACTACCGGCCCGGGGCAGGCCGCCGCGGCGACGCCCGCTGGGGACGAATGCAACTGCCCCTGGCGCCTGAAGAGTCGGGCAAGCACCTGGTGTTGCCGCCGGGTTTTCGGGCCGAACTGGTCGCGGCCGAGCCGCAGATCGCCAAGCCGCTTTGCCTGGCTTGGGACCACCAGGGCAGGCTCTGGATCGGCGAAAGTGTCGATTATCCCAATCGCCCCCATCCGCTGGGCCAGGGGCATGATCGCATCAAGGTGTGCCAGGACACCGACGGCGACGGACGAATGGACCGCTTTACCGTCTTCGCCACCGGCTTGAGCATCCCCACGGCCATCGCCTTCTGTACCCGCGGCGTGATCGTCCACCAGTGGGGCAAGACACTCTTGCTGGAAGATACCGACGGCGACCTGCGGGCCGATCGCACCACGGTGCTCCTTGAGGGCTGGGGCACCTTCGACACCCATGCCACGGCCTCCAACCTGCGTTACGGGCTGGACAACTGGTACTGGGGCACCGTGGGCTACTCGGGCTTTAAGGGCCGGGTGGGCCGCCGGCAGCACGAGTTCCGCATGGGCATCTACCGCTTCCGCTTTCCCGTGGCGGGGACCGCTCCTCCCCAGCAGCTGGCCTCCCAGGCGGTACTGGAGTTCCTCCGCTCCACGAACAACAACACCTGGGGACTGGGGATGAGCGAAACGGGCCAGTGGTTCGTCTCCACGGCCAATGGCAATCCCAGCGGGTGCCTGGTGATCCCCAATCGATACTTTGAGAAGGTGCGCGGGCTGTCGGTGGGGCCGCTGCCCCCGATTGCCGACTCCTGGCGGTTCCAGGCCGTCACGGACCGCATCCGGCAGGTGGACTTTCACGGCGGCTACACGGCCGCCAGCGGGCACGCCCTTTACACGGCTCGACGCTGGCCGCAAGTGTTCTGGGACCGCACGGCCTTTGTGTGCGAACCGACCGGCCACCTGGTGGGCACTTTCGTGCTGTGGCGCACGGGAACCCAGTTTCACGCCACCAATCCGTTCAACATCCTGGCCAGCTACGACGAATGGACCGCTCCCATCGCCGCCGAGGTGGGGCCGGACGGGCACTTGTGGGTGATCGACTGGTACAACTACATCGTGCAGCACAACCCCACGCCGGTGGGCTTCAAGACCGGCCGGGGCAACGCCTATGAGACCCCTTTGCGCGACAAGCGCCACGGCCGCATTTGGCGTATTGTTTGGGAGGACGCCGAGCCTGCCCCGCGGAGAAACCTGGCCGGAGCGGGGACGGAGCAACTGGTGGCCACCCTGGGTGATCCCAACCTGCTGTGGCGGCTGCATGCCCAGCGATTGCTCGTGCAGCAGAAGCGCCGCCAGGCCATACCCCAACTGCTCCGGCTGCTTTCCCAGAGGCGGCTCGATCCGTTGGGCTACGACGCAGCCGCCCTGCATGCGCTTTGGACCCTGCAGGGGCTGGGGGTGGTGAACTCTTCGCACCCGCAGGTGCTTCGGGCCGCGGAGGCCGCCCTGGAACATCCGGCCTGGCCGGTGCGGCGAGCCGCCGTGGAAGTGCTTCCCCCGGCAGAAGGCACCGTGCGGGCGCTGCTTAAGCGCAAAATGCTTGCCGATGAGGAGCCGCTGGTGCGACTGGCCGCCTTGCTCAAACTGAGTCAATGCCCAGGGCAGCCCCAAGTGGCCCAGGCGCTTTGGCACTTCTTAGGGCAGGAGCCGAACCTGGCCGATCCCCACTTGCGCCGGGGGGCGGTGGTGCTGGGGGCAGTGAACGCCGTCGGGCTTTTGAAGCTGGCCCTCGGCTCGCCCCGGCCCTGGAACGCCACGCAGCGCGAGGTGCTCACCACGGTGAGCACCCACCTGGCCCGCACCGCCGACCAAAATACCCTGCCCGAGCTAGTAACTGCCCTGGCCGCAGCGAAGGAAGAAAACGCAACAACGGTGCTCCAGGCTTTGTCCCAAGGATGGCCGGCGGAAAAAACGATCCAGCTTCCCCCCGAATCGCAACGGCAGTTGGCCTCCCTTTTTGATCGCTCGGGGCCACAGCTGCGCCACGCCCTGGTGCAGCTGGTGCGGCGGTGGTCGCTTGCGGGGCTGAAAGAACAACTGGCGCGGCTTCAAGCGGAACTGCTGGCCCGGTTCGCCGACGAAAAGCGCTCTTCTGCCGATCGCCTGAAAGCACTGCGGCGGGCCGTGGAACTGGCCCCGGAAAGCGAGGCGGTGACCGCTCGGGCTTTGGAATCCGTTGGGCCGCAGATGCCGCCGGAGTGGAACCGCGGAGTGCTGCAAGCTCTGAGTAAAAGCCGCAGCCGGAGCGTGGCCACCGGGGTGCTGCGGCGCCTGGGCGGTTGGACTCCCGCGTTGCAACAACAGGCCGTGGCGCTTTTGCTTGGCCGCAAGGCGTGGACCGAAGAGCTGTTGCAGGCCATGCGGCAAGGCCGCTTGAGCCCGGGGGTGTTTTCGCTCCCCCAGCGGCAAATGCTGGCCAGCCATCCCGACCAGAAACTCCGCCGTCTGGCCCGGGCAGTGCTCGCCGCCGCCGGGGCCTCGGACGAGGATCGCCGCCGCGTAGTGGAGGCTTGGGCCTCGGTGGCCCGAATGAAAGGCGATGCCACCCGAGGGCAGCAGCTCTTTGAAAAACACTGTGCCAAGTGCCACACGTTTCGCGGCCGGGGCACCTCGGTGGGGCCGGACCTTAGTGGCATGGCCGTGCATCCCCAAGAGGAGTTGCTGGTGCACATCCTCGACCCCAGCCGGAGCGTCGAAGGCAACTTCCGCCTTTACACCGTGCTGCTTGCCGACGGGCGGGTGTTGCAAGGGATGCTCCGTGGCGAGACGCGCACCGCCGTGCAACTGATCGACCAGCAGGGCAAGCTCCACCAGGTGGCCCGCGAGGACATCGAACAACTGGCCGCCTCGGCCAAGTCGCTCATGCCCGAGGGATTTGAAAAACAACTCACCCGCCAACAGATGGCCGACCTGCTGGCCTACTTGACCCAGCCCGGGCGATTCGTCCCCTTGCCGCTTGCCCGAGTGGCCACGGCCGTAAGCACCGTGGGCATGTTTTACCGTCGCCAGGCGCGGGCCGAGCGGCTCATTTTCCCGGACTGGGGGCCCAAACGCTTCCAGGGCGTACCGTTCTATCTGGTCGATCCGCAAGGGGACCAGGTGCCCAACGTGGTGCTGCTTTACAGCCCCCTGGGGACGTTTCCGCCCCGGATGCCCCGGCGGGTGGAACTGCCCTGCAACTTGCCGCTGGTGGCCTTGCACATGCTTGGCGGGGTGGCCGGTTGGGGGCATCCGCTGGGTCAAAAGGGGAGTGTGTCGCTGGTGGTTCGCTTCCACTACGCTGGTGGCCACAGCGAAGACCACCTGCTGAAAAACGGCGTGCATATCGCCGACTACATCCGCCGGGTGGATGTGCCGGGCTCGCGGTTCGCCTTCGCCTTGCGAGGGCAGCAGCTGCGCTACCTGGTCATTCGGCCCAAGCGGCCCGGGGAGATTGTTACGCGGATTGAGCTTATCAAGGGCTCGGACCAAACCGCGCCGGTGGTCATGGCCCTGACGGCCGAAACGCCGGCGGGTGGTCGTTAGTGCAAAGAATCGTCATTATGGGGCGTGGAAGCTCCTTTCCGCTTATGCTTGTTCTGGCTAGGCGGAGCGAAATCAAAGCGGCGGCAAGCCGTCTCGTCGAGGATGCGGCTTTTTACAAAACGGCAGCGAATCCCGCTTTGTTTTAGCAGCCGCAGGCTTGCACCCGGTACGTGTTTAACAGCCCGTTGAAGAATGTTCCTCGATACGGAATCGCGTCACAGGACTAGACGTATTTTCTGAAAAAAACGGCTCGGCGGGAGCCTCGCCCTCCCCGTTGCGCTAATCGACGCTTGTTCTCGCCTCGGAGCGGAAGCTCCGGGAGGGCGAGCCTCCTGGCGAGCCGCGGTTTCACTATGCGAGTTGTTTCCCACAAACCCGTTTCGTTCTTGCCCGGTGCGGAAGCACCACATCAAGACCCAAGACCCACGACCCAAGACCTCTGGAGCGGAAGCTCCGGCGCAAGCCGCAGGCCGCATGCCGCAAGCCGATTCGCTGTTCTCCCCGCACTAACGTGCGGGGCTCTTGGTACCTCCCAAGCCCCCACGCCTCCCAGGCCCTCCCCGAGCTGAAGCTCGGGGCTCGCCCGGTGCGGAAGCACCACATCAAGACCCAAGACCCACGACCCAAGACCTCTGGAGCGGAAGCTCCGGCGCAAGCCGCAGGCCGCACGCCGCAAGCCGATTCGCTGTTCTCCCCGCACTGACGTGCGGGGCTCCGGCTCCCCCCAAGCCCCAGGCCTCCACACCTCCATCGTCTCCCCCCGCTTACGCGGGGGGCTCCTCCGCGGGCTTACGCCCACGGCTCGCGGCTGCAAGAGCCAGCGCCAAGACAACCGCGTGCTGACGCACGCGGCTCGCCACGCCCCCAAGCCTCCAAGCCCCCAAGCCCCTATGGTGCGGACCGCCGGCCCAGGGCCATCACCGTCAAGTCGTCCTGCGGCTGGTCGTTCACAAAGTAGTGCCGCATCCGCTGGGCGATCCGGTCCACCACCTGCTGCACGCCGCGGGCGGCTTCCTGGCGGATCAGTTGCTCCAGTCCGGCAAGGCCAAAGGGTTTCCCCTGGCCGGACCGGGCCTCGACCACCCCGTCGGTGCACAGCAGCACCAGGTCGCCGGGGGCGATCGCGCAGGGGGGGCCCAGCTCGTAGCGGGCATCTTCCAGCACGCCCAGGGGCACCCCCGTGGCTTCCAGCACGGCGAAGCGATCTTGGCCGGCCTGGTAGTGCAAGGCTGGGCCGTGCCCCGCGTTGGCAAACTGCAGCCGGTGTTGCTTCACATCCACGGAGGCCAAAACCATGGTGATGAACCGCCCGTCTTGCAGGTCCGGGGCCAGCGAGCGATTGAGCAGGTAGAGCAGCTCGTCCGGGCGGTGATGTTCCACCACCAGGGCGCGCAGGGCCGCCCGGGCCGAGGCCATCAGCAGCGCCGGTCCCAGCCCGTGACCGCTCACGTCGGCCATCACCAGCAGCGTCTTTTCCGCCGAAAGAGGAATGATGTCCAGGTAGTCCCCGCCCACGTGCTGGTGCGGATACCACCAATACACCAGGTCGTATCCGGGCAGTTGGGGCAGGTGCTTGGGCATGAAGGATCGCTGGACACCTCGAGCCACGTTCAGGGAGACATCGATGGCCTCCTGGCGGCGGATTTCCTGGATCATTTGCGCTCGTTCCAGGGCCGCGGCCGCGTGCTGGCAGAAGGCGGTGATGAGCTGCTCATCGAACGGCTCGAACTGGCAGCTTCGCTTGTTCAACACTTGCAGCACGCCCAGCAACTCCCCCTGGCGGGAGACGATCGGGGCGGCCAGCACGCAGCGGGTCTGGAACCCGGTTCGCCGGTCCACCTGGTCGCTCCAGCGCGGGTCGCGGTGCACGTCGGGCACGTGGAGCACCTGGCGGGTTCGGGCCACATGGCCGGAGATGCCCCGGTCCAGCGAGTGCCGGATTTCGGGGATTTCCAGCTCGGTGGCCGCGGAGCTGACCAGCTCGTTGCGGTCCGGATCGTACCGGTAGAGCGTGGCCCGTTCGCAATCCAACGCCTCGCAGGCAAGCTGCGTGATGCTTTGCAGGGTGTCCTGGAGGTGGACCTGGTGGGCCAGCGTGTCGGTCAGCTCCAGCAGCCGCTGCAGGGCCTGGCGTTGGCGATGCACCAGCTCCACGTCAGCCGGGACCAGAACTTGGGATTGCGACATGGGATCGTTCCGATGCGGTTTCGCTGAGGCGTTGCTCGATCCACTCCGGGGAAACGAATCGTCTTAGGAACTGTTCGACGCAAGTGCGAAATGCTTGCTCCCAGCCGGGCACTGGGGCCTCGGTAGGCTCCACGGACACTGCGGCGGTCGGGGTAATCCAAACCGGCCAGCCGGTCCGCTGGGCGGCAAGCATCACCTGCCAGCGTAACCGCTGGAACCAGAAATCGCCAAACCAGTTGCGAAACTCCTGCAAAAGCCTCCCGGTGGCAACCACCCCGGCAGGCTCGCCCGCGGACGCAGCGGTCACCTCGCGGCGGGATTTGGCCCCCTGGACCCAACCCACCGCCAGGGCCACGGCCACGCAGGCCAGGGACATCTCTGCTGGAGGATCAGGCAAAAAGGGACTTTTCCAGAGCTGGGGCAGCAACACCGGGGCAAGCCACGCCCCCTGGGCCATCACCACCAGCAGCGCCGCGGCGGCGTGTCGCGTCAGCCCGTAGTGCAGCCACTGCAACAGAAGCAGCAGGCCCAGGAAACCGCGCCAAGCCCCGTGCAAACCAAACAAGCGGCCGCCTGCCCCCAGCGCCCAGTGCCCCAGCGGAAGCAACAACACGCCCAGCAGCGACACCACGACCCATTGCCAGGCCCGGTGATGCGGGCGGCGGGCGCCCAGCAGGCTCACCCCCGGGGCAAGCGAGAGCACTCCGGCCAGGTAGCGCCAGGGGAGCAAGGCGGAAGGGTCCGGGGAGTACAGCAGCCGCCCAAGCTCCACGGCTCCCCAGGCCGCCACCGCCGGCAGGCACCAGATCCACGCCCACCATAATGTGGTGCCACGCAGTTTCCGCCAGGCGGCCAGCAGCCCAAGGAGGCTATAGGCCAAGGCCAGCAGAGCCAAAGCTTCGAGCCAGGGATGGTGGTTCATAGGGCGTGTTTTTGCCGGGGAAGAGCCGGACCAGGGAAGGTTTCTTCCGATTGTAGGGATCGTGCCGCGGGGCGAAACGCGCTTCGTTGCCGAAAATCGACAATTGTGTTTGCTTTTGGCAACAGCGGGGGCATGGTTGATTAGCCGGAGTAGAAAAATCCCCTTGAGTCGCCGCCTTGGTGCCCTGGTTCCGGTTGGCTTGTGTTTGCTGCTTGTCGTTGCTCGCAGGATCGGGAGATTTGCCCATGAAAGCCGCACTGGTCCCCGTGCTGGCCGGCGTGTTGTGGGTGGGAGCCCTGGCCGTTTCCCCGTCCAGTGCCCAGGGGGTGGGGGAGCAAGGGACACTGGAGGCAGGAAGCGACCCGTGGTACAGCACACCGGGCCTGTGCGACTGCGATCCGTGCCACGATCCGGCGCTTTGGGGCGGTTACTGTGCCGAGCGGGCGGCAGGCTATGCCCGGCGGCGGCATTTCTGGCAAAAGGTGCATCGGATGATTACGCTCGGCTGGCTGCCCAAGCCGCATCCGGCTTGCCAGGATTGCCGGCCGCACGCCGGGTACGCGGTCTTGCCAGAGGAGGAAGAAGAGGGGGGAGCCGAAGCCCAACAGCAGGCCCAGCCGGGGATGCCCCTGCCGCCTCCTCCGCAGCGTGAGGCCCGAGGGCCTCGCCTGCCGCTACAGCCTGCGGTGGCGGCTCGGGCCCAAGTGCCGGTGCTTCGCGGCCATCGGGGGAGCTGGGTTGGTGCTACGGGTCAGGAGAGCAAAACGCCCGTTTGGCTTCGCCTCCGCTGGCCCAAGTTGCCCCTGCCCCAGTGGCCGGGCAAACCGCAGGCCAAGTAGTGTCGGCCTCTTACCAGGCCAAGAGGATCATCGCCGCACTGTCTCCTGCCCGGGATCGGCCACCACCGGAAAGGCCCGTTGCACTTCCGGCGGAATCCGCCGCGGGCGTCCCGTGGCAAAATCCATGAAGGCCCAAAGCGTCTCCCCCTGGGCCAACACGACTTCTTGCCCGGCCGGCTGGATCACGAACCGCCGCAACGAGCTGGCTCCGCGGAAGCCGGTGACCCAGGTCCACACTTCTACGTTTTCCCCGGGACCCGCCGGACGCAGGTACTCGATCAGGTGCCGCCGCACGACGAAGCCGGCTCCCAGGGCCCGGTAGCGCTGGGCGGTCCAGCCGACGGAGTCCGAGTGGGCCACGGCGGCCTCCACGGCCCATTGCAAGTAAGCCAGATTGGAAGCGTGCCCAAGCTGGTCGATTTCCTCGGGCCGCACCGTGCGGGAATAGCGAAAAACTCCCTGGTGGGAATCGGGTAAAGGGGGCATGGTGTTGAGGTACAGGTCTTCCGTGGCAAGCTTGGGAGGGAGTCTGTTCTTCTATCGCTTCGGCCAGCCGCGTGCGTGAGCACGGCACGTGTTTAGCCAGCTAGCATCTGGTTGGTTCGACGCTTCCGCACTAGGCGGAAAAAGCGTTTATTCTTGTAAACGGCGAGCCGCTGGCTTTAGCCAGCGGAGAAAAACGCTATGCGCTCATTCGCTCTCCCCGGACTGAAGTCCGGGGCTCGCCAAGACGTTCCGGCGCAAGCCGCACGCCGATGCTCGCCAGATGCAGAAGCCGTGGCTGCGGCCCTAGTTGCGGTAGTCCCCGTGGCAATCGCTGCAGCTTTGGGTCACCACGGCCAGGGCCTTGCGGGCCTGCTCGTAGTTTTGGAGCTTGACGGCTTGCACCAGGTCCCGGGCTCCTTTTTCCATCGCCTGGGCGTATTCCAGGTAGGTGTCGTCCTCGCCGTATTCGTACTCGGGGTCCTGGATGACGCGGGCCAGGGCGGCCAGCACCTGGGCTTCGTGCAGGATCTGCTCGGCGTTGGCCTTGAAGTCCCCCTGGCTGGCCAGCCAAGGGGAGAGTCGGCCCTGCTGGGCCTGTTCCATCCGCTGCATCAGCGGCTGGCGATCAGCCGCCTTGGGGAAGGGAACCACGGTTTCTGCGCCTTCGGGGGCGTCGATCTTTTCCCCACGCACTGCTCCCTGGAGCAACTCCAAGGCTCGCTTGGCCCCTTGGAAGGCCGAATCGCTGTTCACCTTGCAGTTGAAGCCGCTTCGAGCCAGTTGCTGGCGCAGGGCGGGGGCCACACGTTTGAACCGCACATCGCCGGGGAACTGGGCCACGATGTTCAGCAGCACGGCATCCACGCTGAAGAGCCGCCGGGCCACGCGATGCCGCCCCGACTTGAACTTGCTGGGCGTGCTCACCGCTTCGGCCAAGGGGGTGATGGAGCGCTTGATTTCGTCCTCCAGTACTTCCGGGGAGATCAGCTCGGCCCAACCCTTACCCGACGCCACAGAACCCCCGTTGCCCGTGTTGCTTGATCCGGGCGAACCGCTCCCGGCGGAAGCTGCAGGCATGGGCACCGTCCCCGGACGCCCCGGGCCGACGGCCTTGCGCACATCGGGGAAGAAAGCGTTGAGCACCGTGCTGGGCCACTTGCGCGGCGGATCCTTGCCGCGGCGTTTGCCTCCGGAGCGTTGCGCCAGGGCAGGCAACAGCACGCCCGCGACGCAGACCACCACCGCCAACGTCATCCACGCGCTGCGACTCGGAATCCGCCAGGTGTTCATGGAATCGGTTCCCCTGAAAACGCGGCGCAATCTCCGGCACCAAGCGGCCCCTGGGGCTTAGGCTTCCATTGTACCACAGGCGGCCCTTAGGGTCCCGCCACTTCTTGTGCCACGGCTCCCGAGCCGCCCGCGGGACGCACCACCACCCGCAGGCGTTTCACTCCTCGGGCGTCGGCCCGCAACAACACCTCGTGCCGCCCGCGCCGCAAGCTCACCTCCACCTGCGCCCCGGAAGGCAATCGTTTCCCGTCCAGCCACAACTGCACCTTCTCCCCGGGGGTAATCTCGAAAAGGGCCTTGCCTTCTTTTAGCACGTTGATCCGGGTGCGGAGATAGACCACGGGGCTGCGGGCCACCTGGGCCGCTTCCTCCAGTAGCACGTCGCCTCGGACCAGACCCAGCACCGCTTGCCAGCGTCCCGGCGGCGCGGCGCGCACTTTCTTCTCCAGCAGGAACTCGTCGGGCACTTGCTGCACCACCTCGGGCCGGGGACGCACCAGCACCTGCCAGTTACGCAGCACCGGCACCTGCGGAATGGCCCAGGGACCCGGCTTGCCCAGCCGGGACAAAAACGCCGCCAGGTCCACCAGCTCCCTGCGGGTGAGGAAGCGAGTAAGTCCCTCGGGCATCAGCGAACGCCCTTCGGCCTCTTCGTCGATATCGGCCAGGGGGATGGTGCGCAGCTGGCCCTCGGCCGTCTTGAGCACCACCTTCTGCTCGTCCCGCGATACCTGGATGCCGGTGATCACTTGCCCTTGGGCCGTGATGATGACCTTGGTTTTGTACTGTTCCTTGATCGCCTGGTTGGGGAACAGGATGGAACGCAGCACATAGTCCACCGGGGAGCTGGCCCCCAGGGCCGCCAGGTCCGGCCCGATGTCCCCACCGACGTGGTTGATCGCGTGGCACTTGGTGCAACTGAGGTCCTTGCGGCGGAAGATCATCTCGCCGCGGACCGGATCGCCCTGGGAGTTCACTTCGGCAATCAGCCCCGGCAAGTCCTTTTCGGTAAAGGGGGGCTTGGACAGATCGATCCCCGCAGCCCGGCTGAGCACCTGCACCAGCTCGGCGTCCGAGCGGCCCACGGAGTACAAATAGCGCAGCACCAGCCGGGCCACATCCGGGGCGAGCTTTTTTCCTTGGAGGGCCTGGGCCAGGGCTCGGGTCCCCCCGCGGCGATCCAGAAACGGCTGCAGCAGCGGAGCCGGGTCGGTCTGGTCGTCCAACTGGGGGATCAATTCCGCAGCCAGCCGGGCCGCTTGATCGGTGTCCAGAAGCACCAAGGCCCCCACGGCTTGCATCCGCACCCGGGCATTGCCTGCGGCTCGGGCCAGCTGCTCCAAGGCAGCCCGGGCCTCCGATCCCCGCAGGTTCTGAAGCGCCTCGATGGCCGCTTGCCGCACGGCCGGGGAGGTCTGCTCCGCCCCAGCCAGACGGCCCAGCGAAGCGGCCAGTGATCGCACTTGCCACAGCCCCGCCAGCCGCACCGCGTGTTGTTGCAACTGCGGCGGGCCTTGCAATAGGCGTTTCAGTTGCGTGAGGTCACCTGCGGGCCGCAGCTTGCGTTGCCGGGCGGCTTGGACCAGCTCCGCCAGTACCAAGGCCCGCAGCTCCAGCGGTCGCTTGTCGTCCAGGGCCACGCCGAAGGCATACCCCAGCTCCCTGGGACCCCCGCGCTGGCACAGCAGCTTCAAGGCCGGTCCCTGGCGTGCCGGGGGCAAGCGGCCGCTTTCCAGCAGCCGCATCAGTGCAGAGACTGCTCCGCCGCTGGAGCTTTGCTGGGCAGGAATCGACCTGGGAAACCCAAGCAACGAAACAAAAGCCAGCAGGGCCAGGGCCATGTTCCGCATAGGCAGGGTTCTCCGGGTGGAAGGCAAATGTTTTTCAACGATTTTTCAACCAAGGCAGTCGCAGCGAGCCGTGCGGTGTTTCAGTGGGCGTTTGTTTCGTGTTTTGCGATTGGGCGAGCCCCGGACTTCGACTTCAGTCCGGGGAGGCAACAAGCAGCTTGTGTGTCGTCTTCCTCCGCCGACGGAGTACGTGTTTAGCCAGCGAACACATGGTTGATTCAACGCTTCCGTACGAAGCGGAAAAAAAGCATTTTATTCTCACAAACGGCGAGCCGCTGGCTTTAGCCAGCTAGCACATCACTTGGTTTGGCGTTTCCATGCTAGGAGAGAATGAGCGTTTTTTCTTGCAAATGGCGAGCCGCCGGCGTTAGCCGGCGGTTGGCTAGTGCACAATGGCCACAAACGGTAGCAACCGCGTGCTGACGCACGCGGCTCGCCGGACAAAAATCAATTCTTTTGCTCTGGAAACGCTTCGTCTTGTGCTGGCACGCTAAGCACGTAACCGGCTCAAGCCGGCGGCTGGCCGGGGATCCTACTTCTTCTTCGGCTGTTGCTCTGCCTTGTGGCGCTTGATCCGTTCTTCCAGCGTGGCGAGGGTTTCCTTGAGCGTGTATTCCAGGTAGTAGTCCTGCGGGTGGACCAGGGATTCCACGGCGATGTCCAGGGCTTTTTGGGCCTGGGGTCC
>JALSGI010000205.1 GCA_026982835.1 Planctomycetota bacterium
GTGCACGTGTTGCGCAACCCGCGGCAGGTAACGGTGCTGGGGCCGGAGGACGAGCTGGACGCCTCGGACGTGGTGCCGGGATGGCGTGTGGGGGTGCGGGAGTTTTTCGAGTGAGCGGCCCGGGGCTTACATGCCGAAGAACTCCTCCAGCGCTTCGCGCATCACCGTGCTTTCCGGCTCCACGCCGGTCCACCGCTGGAAGCAGATGGCGGCCTGGTTGACCAGCATCCCCAGCCCGTTGAGCGTTTTGGCCCCGGCAGCGGCGGCTTCTTGCAAAAAGCGGGTTTCCACCGGATTGAACACCACGTCGGCTACCACCTGGGCCAACTCCAGGGAGTGCGAATCGACGGGGACGCGGGCCTGGGGATCGAACAGCCCAATGCTGGTGGCGTTGATCAGCACATCGCAAGGGGTGTTCAGCGTGTATTGGTTTTCCCAGGGTTGGAAACGGGTCTGGGCGGGGGTTTTTTCGTTGAGCAGTTCCACCAGCTCCTGGCCGCGCTGGGGGGAACGATTGACCACGGTAATTTGCTCGGCGCCGGCTTGGGCCAGCTCCACGGCGATGGCCCGCGCTGCTCCCCCAGCCCCCAGCACCACGGCCGAGATGCCCTGGGGATCCAGCAGCTCTTTAAGTGAAAGCAGAAACCCCTTGCCGTCGGCGTTGTCGCCCAGCAGCCGGTCCCCCTGGCGGTCGATGCAGTTGACCGCTCCCATCAAGGCGGCCGTTTCGGTCAGCTCGTCCAGCAGGGGGATCACGCTCACTTTGTGCGGCTTGGTGAGATTGGCCCCGCGGAACCCCATGGCCCGCATCCCGCGGATCGCGTCTTCCAGGTCGGCCGCGTCCACCTCCAGCGTCAGGTAGCGCCAATCCAGCCCGTGGTGCTCGAAGGCCCGCTCCATCATGTACTGGGTGGGATTGCCGGCCACAGGTTTGCCGAAGCAGGCCACGATGGTTTGCAGTTGCTCGTTGCTCATGGCGATGGGAAAACAAGCACAAAGCCCCGATACCCCGGGCGGGGGAAACAGGGCGGGTCCAGCCTGGGGGCGTCTCTTCTGCCTGGAAGGGCCAGGCCGGGGGGAGCGCCCCTGGGGTCTTTGTCAGTTTACCCCCGTAGGGTTTCGGCCGAAAAGACGTCCTGGTGCCGGATTTTGGGATTCATCCCGCAGCCGGCAAACGGCACGCACACCTCGCCGCCGCCGCTGGGCTGTCATAGAATGAAGCGGAAGATACCCGCCCTTGCCGCAATCCAGCGGAGTGCGTTCGGCCGTGCAGTTCCAGCTTGTCAGCCCGTTTGAACCGGCCGGGGATCAGCCTCAGGCCATCGAGAAGCTGGTGCGGGGCCTCCGCGAAGGCCGCCGCCACCAGGTGCTGATGGGCGTTACCGGCAGCGGCAAGACGTTCACCATGGCCAACGTCATCCAGCAGGTGCAGCGCCCCGTGCTGGTCCTCTCCCACAACAAGACGCTGGCCGCGCAGCTTTACGCCGAGTTCCGCCAGTTCTTTCCCCACAACGCGGTCCACTACTTCGTCAGCTACTACGACTACTACCAGCCGGAAGCCTACATCCCCCAGCGCGACCTGTACATCGAAAAAGACGCTTCGATCAACCCGGAGATCGATCGTCTGCGCCTGGCGGCCACCAGCGCGCTGATGACCCGGCGCGACGTGATCATCGTGGCCAGCGTCTCTTCGATCTACGGGCTGGGCTCCCCGCAGGACTACCAGGAGATGATGGTCTCGCTGCGGGTAGGCCAGCAGATCGACCGCGACGAGCTGCTGGAGCAACTGGTGGCCATCCAGTACGAGCGAAGCGACGTGGACTTCGGCCGGGGCACATTCCGCGCCCGGGGCGACTGCGTGGAGCTGTGGTTCGGCTACGAGGAGTACGCCTGCCGGATCGAGTTCTGGGGGGACGAGGTGGAGCGCATCTCGCTCATTCACCCGGCAAGCGGCGAGGTGCTGGAGCGGGTGGAGGAGCTGTTCGTCTATCCGGCCAAGCACTTCGTGCTGCCACAGGATCGCGTGGAGGCGGCTGTGCGGAGCATCAAGCAGGAGTTGCGGGAACGCCTGGAGGAGCTGAAGCAGCAGGGCAAGCTGCTGGAGGCCCAGCGGCTCAACGCCCGCACCCGATACGACATCGAAATGCTGCTGGAGACCGGCTACTGCAAGGGGATCGAGAACTACAGCCGCCACCTGGACGGCCGCCCCCCCGGCTCCCCCCCCTACACGCTGCTGGACTACTTCCCCCAGGACTACCTGCTCTTTGTGGACGAATCGCACGTGACCATCCCGCAGGTGCGCGGCATGTACGCTGGGGACCACAGCCGCAAGACCACGCTGGTGGAGCACGGGTTCCGGCTCCCCAGCGCCCTGGACAACCGCCCCTTGCGGTTCGACGAGTGGGAACAGCGTACCGGGCAGGTGATCTACGTATCGGCCACGCCGGGTCCCTACGAGCTAGAGGTGTGCGGCGGCGAGGTGGTGGAACAGGTGATCCGTCCCACGGGGCTGCTGGATCCGGTGATCCAGGTCCATCCGGCTCGCGACCAGGTGGAACACCTGATCGGCCAGATCGAAAAGCGCCGCGCGGCCGGGGAGCGGGTGCTGGTAACCACGCTGACCAAGCGGCTGGCCGAAGACCTTTCCGGCTACTTGAACGAGCGAGGCATCGCCTGCAAGTGGCTGCACAGCGAGCTGGATGCGTTCGAGCGGGTGGAGATCTTGCGCGACCTGCGCGAGGGCCGCTTCGATTGCGTGGTGGGAGTGAACCTGCTCCGCGAGGGGCTCGACCTGCCCGAGGTGTCGCTTGTTGCCATTCTCGATGCCGACAAGGAGGGTTTCCTGCGGAGCGAAACTTCGCTGATGCAGACCATCGGCCGGGCCGCCCGCAACGTGAACGCCACGGTGATCCTTTACGCGGACACGGTGACCGAATCGATGCAGCGGGCCATCGACGAGACGGCCCGGCGCCGCCGACTCCAGGAAGAGTACAACCGCCGCCACGGCATCACGCCGGAGACGGTGCGCAAGGCGATCCACCGGGGGATCGAAGCGGCTGCGGCGGCCCATCGCCAGGCGGCCCAAGCCGCCGGGCTGCAAGACGGCACCCAGTACGCCACGCAGGAGACCATCAACCAGTTGGAGCGGGAGATGATGGAGGCGGCCGAGGCGCTGGAGTTTGAGCGGGCCGCCCAGCTGCGCGACCAGATTTTGGCCCTGCGCCAGCAGCTCGGCTCGGCCGACGGGGACGTGCGCCCCCTGGTGATGCAGCAATCGCGCAAGAAGAAGCAGCGCCGCAAGAGGCGCTCGGGCCGGGTGCCGCGGCCCAAGAAGCTGGGCTGAAGCCCAAGCCGCCCAGGGGCGACTCGGCGTTTGTTCTCCTGCGGTGCGGCTTACCCCGCAAGCAGCGCGGCCAGCTCTTCCAGGTGGTCAATAGCGGGTACGGCCGGGGAATCCGCCTCGGAGGCTGTCTCCCGACGCAGCCACACCGCTTGCCAGCCGGCCTGCAGGGCCGGAAGCACGTCGGCCCGCAAGGTATCGCCCACCATCAGGCACCCCTGCGGAGGCAGCTCCAACCGCCGGGCGATTTGCTGGAAAAAGCGCACTGCGGGCTTGCGCACTCCCAGGGCCGAGCAGGTGAACACCACCCGGGCCAGGTGCAGCGGCGGCTTGCCGCGGCAGATGGCCTCCAGGCGGCGGTCGAAGTTGGAGGCCACAGCCAGCCGATATCCGGCCCGGTGCAGTCGCGGCCACAGTTCCTTCACGCCGGGCAAAAGCTGCCAGTGCCGGGGTTGGGCAAAGTGGTCCCAGAGCCGCTCGAACAACCGCCGGTGGTCCACCGGCTGGTCGGCGAACACTTCCCGGACGACCTGGGCCCACAGCTCCCGTTCGCTCTGCTCGCTGCACGGTTCCAGCGGGGCGCCGCCGAACCGGTCCGAAAACGCCCGCTGAAACCGCCGCCGCACCTCGTCCCGGCAAAGAACCGCCCCCAGGGCTTGCCCGTGCCGGTAGTACGCTTCGGCCACCTCGGGCCGGGGAGTGAGGATCGTTCCCACCGCGTCGAAGACCACGGCTCGCACGCACTCCGGGCGGATCGCTGGCAGCGGCATCGGGTAGCAGCCCGTTGAAAAAGTTTCCTTCAAACCGAAACGGGTTCTGGTATTGTCGTAAATCCTGAAAAAAGCGGCTCGGCCGTGAGCTTGCCTTCCCGTTTGTAGGGTTTGCGTTTTTGTACGTGTTTAGCCAGCTAGCATGGGGATGCCAGATGTGGTGCTTCCGCACCTAGCAGGAACAGAACGCGTTTGTGGAAAACAACGCGCACGGTGAACCTGCGGCTCACCAGGAGGTTCGCCCTCCCGGAGCTTCCGCTCCGATGCAAGAACAGGCGCCGATTGGCGCAACTGGGAGGGCGAGGTCACGGCCGAGCCGCTGGAGTGGAAAAGAGTATTGGTTTTGTTGGGCGCTTTCTCACAAGGGAGCTCCTCCAGCACAAACACAATA
>JALSGI010000206.1 GCA_026982835.1 Planctomycetota bacterium
ACGCTTCGGCGACGACAAAAACCCGCTGCTGGTATCGGTCCGCTCCGGGGCGGCGGTGTCCATGCCCGGCATGATGGAAACGATCCTCAACCTGGGGCTTACGGACCAGTCGGTCCAGGGGCTGGCCGCGGCCACCGGCAACGAGCGTTTCGCCTACGACGCTTACCGGCGGCTGATCAACATGTTCGGCTCGGTGGTGATGGGCATCAAGCACGAGGTGTTCGAGGAAGCCTTCGCCGAAATCCGCGCCCGGTACAAGGCCAGCGTCGATACGGAAGTGCCGGCCGAGGGGATCAAGCAGCTGGTGGAAAAGTACAAGGCCATCTATCGCCGCCAGGTGGGCAAGCCGTTCCCGCAGGACCCGTTCCAGCAGCTGGAAGCGGCCATTCGGGCCGTGTTCGACAGCTGGATGCAGGACAAGGCCGTGGCCTACCGGCGGATCGAAAAGATCACCGGGCTGCTGGGCACGGCGGTGAACGTGCAGACGATGGTTTTCGGCAACATGGGCGAAGACAGCGGCACCGGCGTGGGGTTCACCCGCAACCCCAGCACCGGCGAGAACAAACTGTATGGGGAGTTCCTGGTCAACGCCCAGGGCGAGGACGTGGTGGCCGGCATCCGCACCCCGCTGCCGGTATCCGAAATGCGCCGCTGGAACCGCCAGGCTTACGAGCAACTGCTCCAGATCAAGGAGACGCTGGAGCAGCATTACCGGGACATGCAGGACATCGAGTTCACCATCGAGCGGGGCAAGCTCTACATGCTGCAGACCCGCACCGGCAAGCGGACCGCCCAGGCCGCGGTGCGGATCGCCTGCGAGATGGTGGACGAAGGACTTATCGACGAGCGGACCGCCGTGCTGCGAGTGCCCCCGGGCGATCTGGTACAGTTGCTGCTGCCCAGCTTCGATCCGGCGGCCAAGAAAAAGGCCGAGCGGCTCACCACCGGATTGCCCGCCTCGCCGGGAGCAGCGGTGGGCCGACTGGCCTTCACGGCCGAGGAGGCGGTCAAGCGGGCCGCAGATGGCGAAGAGGTGATCCTGGTGCGCAAGGAAACCAGCCCCGAGGACGTGGAAGGGATGCACTCGGCCGTGGGCATCCTCACTTCCACCGGCGGCATGACCAGTCACGCGGCCGTGGTGGCCCGCGGCTGGGGACGCTGCTGTGTGGTGGGGGCCGGCGAAATTCACATTGACCAGCGCCGCCGCCAGATCACCGTCAACGGACGCAAGCTCACCTACAAGGACACCATCTCCATCGACGGTTCCACCGGCGAGGTGATGGCCGGGGCGGTGCCCACCCGCACGCCCAGGCTCTCGGGTCACTTTGCCCGGCTGATGAAGTGGGCCGAGCAGTTTCGCACCATGGGCGTTCGGGCCAATGCCGACACGCCCGAGGACGCCCGCCGGGCACGCGACTTCGGCGCTCAGGGCATCGGTCTGTGCCGCACCGAGCACATGTTCTTCGAGGGCGAGCGGATCGACGCCATGCGGGAGATGATCCTGGCCAAAACCGAGGAAGAGCGCCGCAAAGCCCTGGCCAAGCTGCTGCCGTACCAGCGGGCCGACTTCCAGAAGATCCTCACCGCGATGAAGGGCTACCCGGTTACGATCCGGTTGCTGGACCCGCCGCTGCACGAGTTCCTGCCCCACGATGCCAAGTCGCAAGCCGAGCTGGCCAAAAAACTGGGGCTGAAGCCCGCGGAGATCAAGGCCCGCGTGCATCAACTTCACGAGCAGAACCCGATGCTGGGCCATCGCGGCTGCCGCCTGGCGATCACCTACCCGGAAATCCTGGAGATGCAGGTGCAGGCCATCGTCGAAGCGACCATTGCCTGCCGCAAGCGTCGGGTGGACGCCCGGCCGGAGATCATGATCCCGCTGGTGGGCACGGCCCGCGAGCTGGAGTTTCTGCGGCAAAAGGCCGAAGAGACGATCCAGCGGGTAGTCCGGGCCAAGAAGTTCCAGGGCAAGCTGGACATCCCCATCGGCACCATGATCGAGATTCCCCGGGCGGCGCTGACGGCCGACGAGGTGGCCGAGTTTGCCGACTTCTTCAGCTTCGGCACCAACGACCTGACCCAACTGACCTTCGGCTACAGCCGCGACGACGTGAACACGTTCCTGCCCGACTACCTGCAAAAGGGCATCCTGAGCGTGGACCCGTTCCAGTCGCTGGACGCCCGCGGCGTGGGCCAGTTGGTCCGCATGGGCGTGGAGCGGGGCCGCAGCGCCCGACCGCAACTGAAGTGCGGCATTTGCGGCGAGCACGGCGGCGATCCGGCTTCGATCGACTTTTGCCAGACGGCCCGCCTGGACTATGTCTCCTGCTCGCCGTTCCGGGTGCCGGGGGCCATTCTGGCCGCAGCCCAGGCGGCCATCCGCCACGGGTAGGCCCCATCAACGGTTCCGCGAAGTGGATTGCCGGAAAACTTTTCTGCGTCCCCCTTGCCAACGGGCCGGGGGGTTGTACAAAATAGAAGCACTATGAAACTCCTGGTCTGCCAAAGCTGGTTCGCCTTCTTCTGGTACTGGTTTACCCCGCCGGGTCGCGGGGCCTAGGAGGCGTACACAGCTACGGCAGCCAAAGCGACGAAACAAACGCCCGATGCCCCGAGACCCGCCCAAGCGGTTCTCGGGGCTTTTGTTTTTGGGTTCCTTCGGTCCCGGAGAGGAGAAAACCGATGTCGCCGGAAGCGTTGCTCCGCCGCCGCTTGAGCCGACCCTTGCGTCCCCGCGCGGGTCGATCCTCTCGGGCCAAAGGGCATCCTCCTTCGTCCAGTTCCTTCTCGCAAGCAGGAGACGGCCAAGGCATGATCGTGGTGATGAAGCCCGGAGCGTCCGAGGAACAAGTCCAACACGCCGTGCGCCGAGTGGAGCAGTTGGGGCTCAAACCCCACGTGATCTACGGCACGCAGCGGACGGTGATCGCCGCCGTGGGGGACCGGCGGGACGAGCACCGCGAGGCGCTGGCCAGCTGCCCCGGCGTGGCCGACGTGGTGCCCATCCTGGCCCCTTACAAGATCGCCAGCCGGGAGGTGAAGCCGGAGCCGACAGTGGTGCGGGCCGGCAGCCTGACCGTGGGCGGGGGCACGGTGGGAGTGATCGCCGGACCCTGCTCGGTGGAAAGCCGCGAGCAAATCCTCCGCGCCGCCCAGGCGGTCAAGGACGCCGGGGCCACCGCCTTGCGAGGCGGGGCATTCAAGCCGCGGACCAGCCCCTACAGTTTCCAGGGGCTGAAAGAAAAAGGACTCCAACTGTTGGCCGAGGCGCGTGAGGCAACCGGGCTGGCCGTGGTGACCGAAGTGATTGCCCCGGAGGATGTGCCGCTGGTGGCCCAGTACGCCGACGTGCTCCAGGTGGGCGCCCGCAACATGCAGAACTACCGGCTGTTGGAGGCCGTGGGTCGCAGCGGGCGGGCGGTGCTGCTCAAACGCGGCCCGGCGGCCACCGTGGACGAGCTGCTGCTGGCGGCCGAGTACGTGCTGGATGCCGGCGGGGAACAGGTGATCCTCTGCGAACGCGGCATCCGCACCTTTGAAACCCACACCCGCTTCACCCTCCCGCTGGCCACCGTGGTCTATTTGCACGAAAAGACCCACCTGCCGGTGGTGGTCGATCCCAGTCACGGCACGGGCCATGCCTGGATGGTACCCCCGATGGCCTGCGCGGCCGTAGCGGCCGGTGCCGACGGGCTGCTGATCGAAGTGCACCCGGACCCCGAAACCGCCCTCAGCGACGGATTTCAAAGTCTCAACTTCGAGCAGTTCCAGCACACCATGCAACAATGCCGCCGCGTGGCCGAAGCGCTACAGCGGAACATACCCCGATTGGACCCATAAGCCGCTACCGACATGCCTGAACGAAAGCCCCTCCAACCGCCTTAGAGCCTATCCGAAAAATCCCTGCGTTCTCGGAAATAGTGAGGCTCGAACAATTTTTCGGATAGGCTCTTAGCGGCGGATCACCACTTTGGAGCCTACCGAGAGAATATCGAACACGTCGGCCATGTCCTTGGGCGAAAGAGCGATGCAGCCAATCGGAGAGCTGCGACCGATCCGTGAGGGATCGTTCGTGCCGTGAATGGCCAGATTCTGGCTCAGTTGGATCAACCGCCGGCCCAGTGGGTTGTGCGGTGATCCGCCTTCCACAGGGGCTTTTTGTGGGTCGGCCGGCACGTACTGGGGATCTTCCACCTTGTTGACCACGGTGAACTCGCCCGGTGCAGGCGGGATCTCCTGGCCCAGGCCGATCGGAAACCGGCCCGCGTACCGCCCCCCGTCCACAAACAGGGTCAGCTGCATGCGGCCCAGGTCCACTTCGGCGTGGAAGGGACCGCGGACCACCTTGAGCGTCTCGCCCGGCTGCAAGGTATAAGGGGGGAGGATGCCATTGATCTTGGCCAGCAACTGCCAAGGCACCTGGTATTGCTGGGCGATTTGCTGGAGGGTTTCGCCGGGTTTGACCGCGTGGGCCGGCTCCAGCCAGTGTTGCCGGG